>NZ_JBJJBV010000464.1:0-2556 GCF_045446735.1 Nocardiopsis protaetiae | reverse complement strand
CGTGCGGCCGGGGCGGGGCGACTGCTGGGCAGGGGTGAACTGCGGGCGGTCAGCGGGACAGCCGGTGGGCGGCGCGAGGGCGCGCTGCCGGGGCGGGGCGGCTGGCGGACAGGGGTGGCGCGAGGGGGCGCGGCCGGGGCCGCCCGGACGTGGGAGCGCCCCGCCCGGGGGTCGGGCGGGGCGCGGAACAGGCGGCTCAGGGCCGGGCTCAGGTCAGGAGCTTGTCGACGATGACACCCGCCAGGGCGCCGTGGGCGCGCTTGGTGCTGGCGCGCAGGGCGCCGACGTCGATGCGCGTGTAGGAGGACCCCAGGTGGTCGTCCCACGGGATGCGGACGATCGCCCGGCAGCGGCCGCGGGCCACCCGTTCGGCGGCGTCCACGTCCGGCAGGCTGCGCTTGCTGACCCCGTTGACCACCAGGACGGACTTGGCGCGCAGGGCGCCGTGGCCGTTGCCGTCGAGCCAGTCGAAGGTCATGGAGACCGCGCGCTCGGCGTCGGCGTTGGCCGGGGTCACCAGGACCAGGCCGTCGGCGGCGGGCAGGGCGCGGGCGACGCCGGTGGCCGCCGGGTCCAGCACGGTGACCGCGTAGAAGCGGCCGAGCAGCCCGGTGAGCTGGGCGTAGTCGCGGTCGTCGAGGGTCTGGACGTAGGGGTCGTCCAGGGTCTGGACGACCTCCAGGCCGGTCGGGGTGCGGCCGGTGTAGGCGCTCATCGACTCTTGGTCGCCGATGCCGTCGGCGTTGGCCAGGAGCGCGGTGAGGGTCTCGGGCGCCTGCGCGCCGATGCGGCGGGAGAGGCCGTTGGGGCCGGGGTTGACGTCGACGGCGACGATGCGCTCGTCCCGGTAGCCGGCCAGGGTGTGGCCGATCATCAGCGTGGTGACGGTCTGGCCCGCGCCGCCGGTGCAGCCCAGGACGACCAGGCTGCGGGGGCTCTCCAGGGGGGTGCGCAGGCGCTCGATGTCCTCCGGGGACAGCTCCGAGCGGACCGGGGCGGCGCCGCCGGTGACGACCTTGGCCAGGCGGCGCCAGCCGCGGGTGCCGCCGGAGTCGTCGGCGGGCGCGGCCGCGGGTGCCGCGGGGGCCTCGGTGCGCACGGCGGAGGCGGTGGCCGGGGTGACGGCGGGGGCGGTGGGCGAGCCGTGGGGGGTGTCGCCCAGGCGCTCCTGTTCGCCGGTGCCGTGGTCGAGTTCGAGGTCGGAGCGGGGCTCGCGCCGGGGCGGCTCGGGCTCCTCGCCGGGGGCGGGCTGGCCGAAGAGGCGACCGATGCGGCGGGCGTTCTGGGCGACCCGGTGGAACACGCCGTCGTGCGGGTCGTGGACCGGCGCCTCCTCCGGGTCCCGGGGCTCCTGGTCGGCGGACGCGTCGGCGGTGTCGGGGTCGGCGGCGCCGGAGGCGCGCATGCTCCACTTGACCGGGGCCGGGAGCTCGCCGTCGGCGGCCGGGGGCGGGGTGCGGCGGCCGGCCAGGGCGGCGGCCTCGGCCTGCTCCAGGTCTGCGGCGGTGCGGCGGCGTTCCGGCGCCTGGCGGACCTCGGCGAACCCGGCGAGTTCGCCGGTGCCGTGGTCGAGCTGGGTGGGCGGCTTGGCCGCCGGGGCCGCCTCGGCGGCCTCGCGCAGTTCCTCGGCGGGGATGACGGGGTTGTCCTTGTCGCCGACCCGCGGCTGGTCGGGGTGGCGCTTCTTGCCGTCGTCGAACCACTCGGAGGGGTCCTTGGCCCCGCGCGCGTGGTCGGGGACGACGTCGGCGAACTTGGGGCGCGGCGGGGCGGGGGTGTCGGCGGTGCTGAGGTGGCGGTCGAGCACGGTCATGTGCTCGTTCCACTCGGGCCCGCGGTCCTCGTCCTCCTGGGGGCGCACCGGCATGGACGCCTGCTCCCCGGTGCCGTGGTCCAGCTCCAGCGGCGGCTTCCCGCCCCCGGACACCGGCCGGGCGTCCACTGTGAACGAACCCCCGCCGGAACCGCCGGCGGCCCGAGAGGCACCCGCCGCGTGAACGTCGGAGGCGGGCTCAGCCGCGTCCCCTACCGGCCGACCGCCCGGAACCACGCCGGGCGCATCGGCAGGACGAGAGGTGCCGGTGGAACGCACAGTGCGGACCGGGGCGACCGCGTCGGCACGGGTGGGGCCCACGGGGCGGGCATCGGCGGCGAGCTCAGCGGGGTCCGGGTGAGTCGGCGCGGCAGCGGCGCGGGGGGCGTCCGCCGGCCGCGCAGCGGCGTCGGCATCGGCGTCCGAAGTGCGGGACGGCGGCGCGACGGCGTCAGCACGGGTGGGGCCCGCGGGACGTGTGTGGTCGGCGGGACGCCCGGTGCCTGCCGGGGCGACCGCATCGGCGTCGGCGGCAGGCACAGCGGCGGCAGCCACGTGTTTCTGCGCAGCCGCGTCGGCACGGGTGGGAGCAAAGGGGCGGGCGGGAACGGCGGCGCCCGTGGTGCGGGAGGTGCCGGTGGAGCGCGCGTCGGTGTCGGCGGGCTCGGCGGTGTCCGCGCGGGTCGGCGCGGCGGCGTCGGCGTTCTCTGCCCGTCGGCCGCCCGGACCGGCGCCGGGTGCAT
>NZ_JBJJBV010000463.1:0-2865 GCF_045446735.1 Nocardiopsis protaetiae | reverse complement strand
CCCCCCCCCCCCGCCGGGGTCAGACCCCCGGGACGGTGTCGGTGAAGTCGGTGCCCGCCGAGCGCAGCGCGTCGACCTCGGCCGCCACCTGTGCCGGGGTCAGCACCTCGTCCTTGACGTGCAGGATCCAGTCGACGTCCTGGTGGTAGGCGCGGTACTCCCCCGAGCCGGTGAGCCCGTCGGCGATGAACCACTGGTTGACGTTCACCGACATCGGCGTCTCCGGGTAGTACGGCTCCCCGTGCCGGGCCACCTCCTGCCCGTCGATGTAATAGACGACCTCGCCGCCGGAGATGGTCATGACCAGGTCGTGCCACCCCTCGAAGCTGCGCACCAGCACGTCGTGGGTGTTCACCGCCTCCCACGGGTCGGGGTTGTAGGTCTCCCAGGTGGTGAGGTACATCGACAGCGGCTGCCCGCCCCAGCCCCCGTTGGGCAGGTACTCGAAGTCGGCCTCCCCGTAGTCGGGGTCCATCGGGTACTCCAGCGGGGTGATGGTGAAGAACGTCTGCACGACGTGGTCGCCGTCCGGGCCGGTGACCGGGGCGTCGGTGAACCGCACCCGGGCCGCGTAGGTGCCCTCGTAGAACTTGCGCGCGTGGTACACCTCGGTCTGCTCGGTGGTGGCGCCGTCGGTGGTGGACTCCAGGCGCATCACCGGTTCGCCGTCGGCGTTCGGGAAGGTGACGTTGGCGGGGTCCCAGACGGCGCCCGGGACGCCGGGGCCGCCCCCGCCGGAGCGGACGGTCCACCCGTGGGCGGACACGTCGGGGTCGTCGTGGGCGGTGTAGTGGAAGTCGTCGAACAGCAGCGCCCTCTGGGCCTGCGACGACACCAGGGCCGCGGGGCCGTCGGTGCCCGGGGCGAGCACCAGCGCGGCCCCGGCGGCGAGGGCGAGCCCGGCGGCCGGGAGGGCGGCGCGGGCCAGGGGCGTCCTCTTCTTCGTGTTCGTTCTGTGCGTTCCGGCGGTCATAGGGGGTTTCCTCTCAGCGGGTAGAGGGACGGTCGGGGGGCGGTGCGGCCGCGGCGGGTCCCGGGCGGCGGGCGTGCGGCGGCTCATCCCTTGACCGCCCCCGAGGCCAGGCCGGTGGTGACCCGGCCCTGCAACACGAGGAAGATCAGCAGCACCGGCAGCATGAACAGGGAGGACGCCGCCATGGTCGCCCCCCAGTCGGTCCCGAACGTGTTCTGGAAGGACGACAGCCACACCGGCAGGGTGCGGTCCCCCTGGTCCTTGATGATGAGCATGTTGGCGAACGCGAACTCGTTCCACGCCGTGATGAACCCGAACAGCGACGTGGCCAGCAACCCTGGCGCCAGCAGCGGGAACACCACCCGGCGGAACGCCCCGGCGCGGGTGGCGCCGTCGATCATCGCCGCCTCCTCCAGCTCCACCGGCACCGCCGCCAGGAACCCGCGCAGCGTCACGATGGTGAACGGCAGCGTGATCATGAAGTAGACGAGCGTCAGCATGGACAGCCGGTCGAGCATGTTCGTGTCCCGGGCGATCACGTAGACGGGGATGAGCATCGCCTCCCAGGGCGCCATCTGCGCGACGAACACCATGAGGATGAACCCGCGCCGCCCCCTCCAGCGCATCCGCGCCACCGCGAACGCCGCGAGCAGCGCGACGAGCAGGGACATCAGCACGGCGCTCACGGTGACCACGAGGCTGTTGCGCCAGTACCGCCAGAAGTTGTCGGCGTCGACCGCGGTGCGGAAGTGGTCCAGGGTGAGCGACACCGGGAGGAACACCGGGTCCTGCGCCTGGATGAGGAGCGTGGGCTTGAACGCCGTCAGCACCATCCAGTACACGGGGAACACCATCACCGCGGACACCGTGAGCGCGGCCAGCCCCAGCGGCACCCGCCGCCACAGCCCGGCACCCCGCCACGGCCGGACACCCCGCCGCGGGCGCCCCGGGGCTCCAACCCCGCGCACCGTCGTCCCCGTCACCGCTGCGCCTCCTGTCGGTACATGTGCCGGAAGTACACGGCCAGCAGCACGAGCAGCACCACCACCGTGATGGTGGACGCCGCCCCGGCCAGGTCGTACCGGTGCTGGAGGGTCGCGACCTTGAACGCGTACACCTGCAGGATCGTGGTGGCGTCGTTGGGCCCGCCCTGGCTGATCGCCCAGATCTGCGCGAACGCCTTGAACACCCAGATGACCTCCAGGCAGGCGACCAGCCCGAAGATCGCCCGGGTCATCGGCAGGGTGATCTCGGTGAACAGCCGCCAGGGCCCGGCGCCGTCGATGCGCGCCGCCTCGTACAGCTCCCGGGGGATGGTGGTCTGCGCCGCGTACAGGGTGATGGCCGCGAACGGGATGGACTGCCACACCACCAGGACCACCAGGATCCAGAAGGTGGCGGTGCCGTCGGCGAACCACGCGTAGGACTCGAACGAGGTGAACCCGGCCCGCACCAGCAGCCAGTTCACCACCCCCAGCCGGGACTGGAACATCCACTGGAAGATGGTGGTGGCGGCGATGACGGGGGTGGCCCAGGTGAGCACCAGCGCGGACATCACCGCCAGCCGCGGCCACCGGCCCAGCCGCACCAGCAGCAGGGAGATGAGGGTGGAGAGCACCATGATGAGGGTGACGGTCGCCGCGGTGAACCCGAAGGTGCGCTGGACGACCTCCCAGAACGTGGTGTCACCGAGGATCTCCCGGTAGTTGTCGAGCCCGGCGAACTCCGCCCCGCCGTTGATCAGCTCGCCCATCCGGAAGTGCTGGAGGGAGATGGCGATGTTGCGCAGCAGCGGGTAGAGCAGCAGGTAGGCGGCGCCCAGGACGGTGGGGGCGACCAGCAGGTAGGGCAGGGCGGAACGCAGGGGTGCGCCGCCGCGCCACCGGCGGCGG
>NZ_JBJJBV010000462.1:0-2933 GCF_045446735.1 Nocardiopsis protaetiae | reverse complement strand
GGTCACGAGGTTGTAGACCATGGAGCCCACCCCGGCGACGGTGGCCGCGTCGAGCTCCTCCGCGGGGACGTCCAGGACGAGCGCGGCCAGCTCCCTGCGGCCCTCCTCGATCCCGGCGGCCAGGGCGGTGCGCATGTCCTCGTCGAACTGGGCCTGGGTGAAGGCCTGGATGCTCGCGACCAGCAGGTCGCGCTGCTCGGGCAGGGTCTCCAGCAGCGAGGTGAGCAGGACCCGCACCCGGTCGTCGGGGGCCTGGGCACGGGAGGCGCGTACCGCCCGCTCGAAGACGTCGCCCCACTCGCCGCTGGCCTGGAGCACCGCGGCGCTCATCAGCGCGTCCTTGGACCCGAAGTGGTAGCCGATGGAGGCCAGGTGCGCCCCGGAGGCGGCGGCGATGTCGCGCGCGGTGGTCTTGGCGTAGCCCTTCTCGACCAGGCAGCGCCGCGCTCCGGCGAGCAGGTCCTCACGTTGGCTCATGGGCGCAGGCTACCAGTTTTAGACGTACGTACATATTGACGCCGAATTTTGACGTACGTACGATCAAGCCCATGACGGCCACACGCCCACCCACCGCCGCCCGCGCCCGGGCCGGACTGGTCTTCCTGCTCCTGCCGGCCCTGCTCGTGTCCATGGACCTGTCGATCCTGTTCGTGGCCGCCCCCGCCATCTCCGCGGCACTCGCCCCCACCGCCACCCAGTGGCTGTGGATGATGGACGTCTACGGTTTCGTCCTGGCCGGGCTCCTGGTCGCCATGGGCGGCCTCGGCGACCGCATCGGCCGCCGTCGGCTGCTCCTCGCCGGGGCCGCCCTCTTCGGAGCCGCCTCCGCCCTGCTCGCCCTGGCCCCCACCCCCGGCTGGTTCATCGCGGGCCGTGTCCTGCTCGGCGCCGCCGGGGCCACCCTCGCTCCCTCCACGCTGTCCCTCATCCGCGCGATGTTCGACGACCCCCGCGAGCGCGCCGCCGCCGTCGGCGCCTGGACCGTCGCCTTCACCGGCGGCAGCGTCCTAGGCCCGGTCCTGGGCGGGGCGCTGCTGGCGTACCTCCCGTGGAACGCGGTGTTCCTGGTCAACCTGCCGTTCATGGCGCTGCTCCTGATCGGCGCGCCCTTCCTGATCCCGGAGTCCCGCGACCCCCGGCCCGGCGGGTTCGACCTCCCCGGCGCCGCCGCCTCGCTGATCGCGGTGCTGGGCCTGGTCAACGCCGTCAAACGGTTCGCCGAACACGGCGCCGACCCCTGGGGCGGCCTCTCCCTGCTGGTCGGCGCGGCCTTCCTGACGGCGTTCGTCGTCCGCCAGCGCCGCGCCGCCCACCCGCTCATCGACGTGGGCCTGTTCGCCCGGCCCGCCTTCGCCGCCGCCGTGGGCGGCAACACCGCGGTGTCCTTCGCCGCGGCCGGGCTGGGCCTGCTCACCTTCACGTTCCTCCAGACCGTGCACGGCCTGAGCCCACTGGAGGCGGCCCTGTACGCGCTGCCCGCCTTCGCCGGGACCCTGGCCGGGGCGGTCCTGGCCGGGGCGCTCGCCCACCGGGCCCGCCCGGGGCTCCTGATGGCCGCCGGGCTGGGCCTGGGCGCCGCCGGCTTCGGCGTCGTGGCGACCCTGGAGCCGGACACGCATTTGGCGGTGCTCATCGGCGGCTACACCGTGCTCACCTTCGGCATCGGGGTCGTGGGGACCCTGGCCAACACCCTTGTGCTGGCCACCGCGCCGCCCGAGCGGGCGGGGGCCGCCGCCGGGATCTCCGAGACCAGCACCGAGTTCGGGGCCGCCACCGGCATCGCGGTCCTGGGCACGGTGGCCGCCTCCGTGTACCGCTCGGCCATGGAGGCCGCGGGGGTGACCGGCCCGGCCGCCGAGACCGTCGCCGGGGCGCTGGCCCGGGCCGCGGAGGCGGCGGATCCGGACGCCCTGCTGGCGGCCGCCTTCGCCGCTCAGACCTCCGGGATCGTCACCGCGGCGCTGGCCGGGGCCGTCACCCTGGCCGCCGTGGCCCTGTCGGTCGCCGTCTCCCTGCGCCGCCTGCCCCCGGGGACCGGCGAACCGGCCCCCGGGCGGGAGGATCAGGGCAGCGCGTAGCCGGGGAACGCCACGCACTCCTCGACCGGGCGGGACTCCAGGTAGCCCAGGTCGAGGAGCTCGTTGACGCGGGCGTACCCGGCGTCGACCGGCTCGGGCAGGCCCCCGGCCGGGACCAGCACCTGCTCGCCGCCGCCCGGCTGCTCGAAGTGCGGGGCGATCGGGCCGGTCAGCACGGGCAGCTCGTCCACCACCTCGAAGCAGGTGTAGTTGTTCTCCGGCCCGTCCGGCCAGGTGTTCAGCGAGTCCGGCGGCAGCGCCCGCCGCGCGTACGGGGCGCCCGCCGGGGCCAGGAACGTGCCCCAGGGCGACCCGAACCGGTCCAGCATCCACCCCTCGGGGAGGACGGCGGTCTCGGTGACCGGCTCCCCGTCCACGACCTCGAAGCCCATGTGGTCGGGGTACTCCCAGCCGTCCGGCCCCCACCAGCGGTCGAGGAACCCGGCCGGGGTCAGCCCGCCCAGCCGGTCGTAGCCCTCCAGCAGCTCCGCCACCGGCCCCTGCCCGGGGAGCTCGGCCGGGCCGAGCCGCCGGTCGCCGCACAGGTACCGCTCCAGGTCCTCGGCGGTGGGCGGCGGGTCGAGCACGGGGCAGTCGGCCCGGACCCCGGCGGGAACGGCCGGGATCTCGGCGGGAGCGGCCGGGACCCCGGCGGGGACGGGCGGGGGAGCGGCGTGGGCGGGGGCGGCCACGGCCAGCAGGGCGAGGGCGGCGGCCCCCGCGGTCAGGCGGGACTTCACCGGTCGGACTCCGTTCGTCACCGACACCCGAAATTACCGAGCGCCGTCGAATGATTGCAGAACGTAGTCAAGCATGACCGGGGTGCGCCCGGGAACGGCGATGGCCGGGACCCCG
>NZ_JBJJBV010000461.1:0-2937 GCF_045446735.1 Nocardiopsis protaetiae | reverse complement strand
CGGCGCCCGGACCCGGTCACCCTTCGACGAAGACCGCGACCGTGCGCGGCGGCACCGTCAGGGTGCCCGTCTGCGGGTCGAAGGCCGACTCGCGCACGACCCCGTCGTTCGACTCCGCCTGCACCGGGTGCAGGGCGACGTCGCCGCCGATGAGGGCGTCGACCCCCTGCCCGACCGTCTCGGGCGTCGCGTTGAAGACCACGGTCACCGACGTCCACTGACCGTCCAGGCCGGCGGTGTCGATGTGCATCGTGACCACGCCCAGGGCCTCGTCCGCGCCGCTGGTCGGGAAGGACACCCGCGCCTGGATCTCCTCGGCGGTGCCCAGGGAGAACGCCGGGGTGGACTCGCGGATCCGCAGCAGCTCGCCGAACCGGTCGCGGGAGGCGTCGGTCGCCGCGCAGTCCGCGACCAGCGCCGGGTCGGCCAGCAGCGGGCGGGCGTACACCCACTTGTCCTCGTTGTCCCAGGCCGGGGGCAGGCCGACGCCGAAGTTGTTGCCCTCGGAACAGTCCCGGGGGTACCGGTTGAACCAGTCGCCGGAGTCGTAGGAGTTGCGGTCCAGCGACTTGGAGCGCAGCCGCTCGCTGCCCGCGTGCACCAGCACCGGCCCCTGCCCGAGCACCGCCGTGCCCAGGGACAGCGCCTGCATCCGCACCCGGTCCTCCATCGGGGTGGACGGCGGGAGCTTGTAGGCGAGGGCGTCGTACAGGGTCTCGTTGTCGTGGGCGTCGACGTAGGTGATCGCCTCCTGCGGCGACAGGTTGTACCCGCCGGGGGCGCCGTTGTAGTCGACGTCCCGGCCGGTGACCTCCCGGCCGGAGGAGTCCGTGAACCGGTAGTCGCGCAGGTTGCCGGTCAGGCCGACCTTGATGAGGTCCTGGTAGCGGCGCAGCCGGTCCGCCTGCTCCTGCTCGGTGCCGTTGGCGGGCGAGTCGTTGGGGTCGGTGTACAGGCCGCTGCCGAAACCCTGCACGCGGGGGTCGGCGTCGAAGGGGCCGCCGCCGCGGACCGCGTCGCGCAGCCGGTCGTTGAACGTGCCGATGCCGGTCCCGGCCATGTTGATCTGGGTGGCCTGCTCGAACCGGGCGTCGTCGGCGATCTCGCCGAAGTTCCAGCCCTCGCCGTAGAGCAGGATGGCCTCCCCGTCGACGCCGTCCTCCTCCGGGGTGAGGGCGTCCAGGGCGGCGCGCACGTCCAGCATGTTCTGCTTGGGGTGGTGGCCCATGAGGTCGAACCGGAAGCCGTCGACCTTGTGGTCGCGGGCCCAGGTGACCACCGAGTCCACCACGAGCTTGCCCATCATGAGGTGCTCGGGTGCGGTGTTGGGGCAGCAGCTGGAGGTCTCCACGCCGCCGTCGCCGTCGAGCCGCTGGTAGTAGCCGGGGACGACCCGGTCGAGCACGGACTGCTCCCCCTGCCCGGCCTGGTGGGTGTGGTTGTAGACCACGTCCATGACCACGCGCAGCCCGGCGCCGTTGAGGCCGCCGACCATGGTGCGGAACTCGGTGATGCGCGCGTCGGGGTCGGTGGCGTAGGAGCCCTCGGGGACCGTGTAGTGGAAGGGGTCGTAGCCCCAGTTGAAGGCGTCCTGTGCGCGGACCTCGTCGATACAGGCCTGCTGCTCGGCGGAGTCGGGGGCGAACGATCCCAGGTCGCAGGCGGGTTCGGCGCGGTCGGCGGGGTCCTCGGGGACCGAGGCGATGTCGAAGACCGGCAGCAGGTGGACATGGTTCAGGCCGTCCTGCGCCTGTTCGGCGAGGTCGCGCATCCCGTCGCTGTCGGCCTCGCCGAACGCCGCGAAGGTGCCGCGCAGGTCGGCGGGCACGGTGGGGTCGGCAGCGGAGTGGTCGCGCACGTGCAGCTCGTGGATCGCCGCGTCCTCGAACCCGACGGCCTCGGGCTTGGCCAGGTCGGCCCAGCCCGCGGGGGCCAGGTCCGGGTCGTCGAGGTCGACCAGCCGGGAGCGGGCCGAGTCGGTGGACAGGGCGACCGAGTAGGGGTCGGTGACCCGGTTGGCCACGAACGCACCGCGGCCGTCGTCGGCGTAGGGGGAGAAAACCCGCACGTCGAAGGTGTAGTGGCGGCCCTCCCAGGCGGCGCCGCCCTTGACCGACCACACGCCGGTGCGGTCGTCGCGGCGCATGGGGACGGTGCGCTGGACGCCGCCGGTGGCGGCGGTGAACAGCTCCAGGTTCACCGAGCGGGCGGTCGGGGCCCACAGGGAGACGGTGGGCAGGCCCTTGGCGTCCCAGGTGACGCCCAGGTCGGCGTCGGCCGCGGCGGCGTAGACGTCGTCGAGCACGCCGGGGATCTGCACGCCGGTGGCGGCGGTGACGGTGCCGTCGGCGTCGAGCTCGACGACGGTGAGGCGTTCGGTGAGGGCGGTGCGCAGGCGGGCCGCGCCGAGGGTCCCCAGGTCCAGAACCGACAGGTCGGCCAGGTGGGGGCGGGCCGCGCGCTGCTCCTCGGTGAGCCCGTCGGGGTCGGGGGTCAGCTCCAGGAGGTCGTGGTCGCCGGTGATCCGGCCGTCGTCGACGGCGAAGTCCGCGTCGGCGGAGGCGACCAGGGCGTAGGAGCCGTCGGGGTCCAGGTCGGCGGGCCAGAGCACGGTGGTCGCGTCGATCCAGTGGGCCCGCTGCCGGGTGAGGTCCACCCCCTCCGCGGCGGCCGGCTCGGCGGGGGCGGCGAGGGCGATCGCGCCGCCGGGGGCGAGCAGGGCCAGGGCCAGTGTGGTGGCGAGCAGGGCCGGGCGGGGCCCGGGGCGCACGCGGGGAGGTCTCATGGGGGTGCGGGTCCTCTCGGGGGGAGGGGTGTCCCCCGCACGGTAATGAGACCCCGATCACTCGCGCAAGGGTTTCCAGTGGCTTTCTGAAAACTTGCGCTCAGATGACGACGACAGGCCCCCGGAAAGATGACAAGCCCCGGGAACGCGCC
>NZ_JBJJBV010000460.1:0-2935 GCF_045446735.1 Nocardiopsis protaetiae | reverse complement strand
GGCCCCGGCCTGCTCACCCCGGCGTGTTCACGTGGGGTTTTCACCCTTTTCTCACCTTCGCGAACTAGACTCCGAGACGTCCGAACCACCGGGAAGGGCGCTACGCATGGCGGGTTCCAAGTTCACTCCTGACCGAGGCCTGACCGGCCGGATGGCCCTCACCATGTTCCTGCTGGTCCTGGTGTACGTGGCCTTCGTGGTCGGGCTGGTCGCCGTCGGGATGAACGTCTGGCTGGTCCTGGTCGTCGTCCTGGCGTTCGCGCTGTTCAGCTACTTCTCCTCGGACAAGATCGCCATGTTCGCGATGGGCGCCAAGGAGGTCTCCCCCCAGCAGGCGCCCGAGCTGCACGCCCTCATCGACCGGCTGTGCGCCCTGGCCGACATGCCCAAGCCCCGGGTCGGCATCGCCGACACCGACGTGCCCAACGCCTTCGCCACCGGGCACAGCCAGAAGGCCGCCGTCGTCTGCGTGACCACCGGGCTGCTGCGCCGCCTGGAGGGCCCGGAGCTGGAGGCGGTGCTGGCGCACGAGCTGTCGCACATCGCCCACCGCGACGTCACGGTCATGACGGTGGCCGGGTTCCTAGGCATCGTCGCCGGGTTCCTCACCCAGGCCGGGCTGCGCTTCGCCGCCTTCTCCGGGGCGAGCCGGGGCAACAACAACGGCCCGCCCGTGGCGGTGGTCGCCCTGCTGGTGGTGCTGGTCAGCGCCATCGCGTGGGCGCTGAGCTTCCTGCTGACCCGGGCGCTGTCGCGCTACCGGGAGCTGGCGGCCGACCGCGCCGCCGCCTACCTCACCGGCCGCCCCTCGGCGCTGGGCAGCGCCCTGACCAAGATCACCGGCGACATGGCGCGGATCCCCAGCCGGGACCTGCGCCAGGTGGAGCCGTTCAACGCGTTCTTCTTCGCCCCGGCGTTCACCAAGGGCTTCAGCCTCAACAGCCTGATCGCCACCCACCCGCCGGTGGAGCGGCGCCTGGCGCAGCTCTCCGACATCTCCCGGCAGCTGGGCCGGGGGGCCTGACCGTCCCCGCAGCCGAGGAGGCAGCGTTGAGTTTCTGGAGGGCCCTGCTGGGCCGGTCCAAGCCCGTCCGTCCCGACCTGGACGCCCTGTTCGGGCTGCCCTCGGCGGCGGTCACCCTGCGCGCGGCGGCCGGGTTCCGCCCCACCGGGACGGGGTCGGTGGCCTTCCGGCCGACCGAGGGAGCGGCCTTCTCCGACCTGGAGAAGGACATCACCGCGCTGCTGGAGGCGGGGGACGGGCCGCCGGTCGGCCAGGTCACCGACGAGTACGGCTACACGTGGCTGGTGGTGCGCTCGGACCACCCGCCGACGGAGCAGGGCGACGTGACCGACCCCGACATCACGGGGCTGGTCACCTCGCTGCACGCGGTCAACTCCACCCTGGAGGAGAACGGGTACGGGCCCTCGCTGCTGTGCTCGCTGGTGGGGTTCACCGACGGGGAGCGCTCGCTGGGCCTGGTCTACCTCTACAAGCGCGGCACCTTCTACCCGTTCGCCCCGCTGCCGGGGCAGCGCCGCGACAACGCCCTGGAGCTCCAGGCGGAGGCGGCCATCGGCGGGGACCTGCCGATGGAGTCCGACCGGTCGCGCTGGTTCCCGGTGTACGGCGCACCCGGCCTCTAGTTTCCACATTCCGGAAACAAAAATCCGGGATATGAATTTTTTTGATGCCGAACCCTGGCGTCGGGCCGCGTGACCCAGCACACTGAACACGTGCACATCGTGATCGCACCGGACAAGTTCGCCGGAACCCTCAGCGCCCTGGACGCCGCCCGCGCCGTCGCCGACGGCTGGCGGTCCGTCGACCCCTCCGCCCGCATCGACCTGCTCCCGCTCTCCGACGGCGGCCCCGGCTTCGTCGAGGTCCTGCACACCGCCCTGGGCGGAACCCTGCGCGAGGCCTCCGTCACCGGACCCCTGGGCGAGCCCGTCACCGCCCGCTACCTGCTCGTCGGCGACACGGCCTACGTGGAGAGCGCCCAGGCCTGCGGCCTGCACCTGGTCCCCGCCGACCGGCGCGACCCCGCCCGCACCACCAGCGCCGGGGTCGGCGAACTGCTCGCCCGCGCCGTCGCCGACGGCGCCCGCACGGTCGTCGTCGGCCTGGGCGGCAGCTCCACCAACGACGCCGGGGCCGGGCTGCTCGCCGCCCTGGGCGCGACCCCAGCCGCCGACCTCCGCCACGGCGGCGGCCCGCTGGCCGACGTCGACAAGGTCGACCTCGCCCCGGCCCGGGAGGCCGTCGCCGGGGTGCGCCTGGTCGCCGCCACCGACGTCGACAACCCCCTGCTCGGCCTGCACGGGGCCAGCGCCGTCTTCGGCCCCCAGAAGGGCGCCGACCCCGCCCTGGTCCAGCGCCTGGACCTGGCCCTGACCGCCTTCGCCGACCGCGCCGACCCCGACGGCGCGGCCCGCTCCGAGCCCGGCTCCGGCGCGGCCGGCGGCCTGGGCTTCGCCCTGCTGCTGCTCGGCGGCACCGTGGAGTCGGGCATCGGCCTGGTCCTGGACGCCGTCGGCCTGGCCGGCCGGCTGGCCAGGGCCGACCTCGTCATCACGGGGGAGGGGTCCTTCGACTCCCAGTCCCTGCGCGGCAAACTGCCCCACGGGGTCGCCCGCCTGGCCGGGGAGCACGCCGTCCCCTGCGTGGTCACCGCCGGCCGCGTCGCGGTGGGCCGGGCCGAGGCCGCCGCCGCGGGCATCACCGAGACCTACTCCCTGGTCGAGTCCACCGGCTCGGTGGCCGCCGCCATGGAGCGCCCGGCCGAGGGGCTGCGGGACCTGGCCGCCTCGATCGCCCGCCGCTGGACCCGCTGACCCCTCCGGACCGGCCGAAACCCGCCGTCCGCCCCCGCCGTCCGGTGTGACGGCGGGGCCGGGTGGGTACCCTGGTGGAACACGCGCAAGTCAGCCC
>NZ_JBJJBV010000046.1:0-30454 GCF_045446735.1 Nocardiopsis protaetiae | reverse complement strand
CGTCCGCGTTCCTGAGGCTCGCGTTCCCAGGGTCCGCGTTCCCGGGGCCTGTGCCGCCAGGGCGCGCTCCGCGGGGCGGTGGTGTCGAACCTGGAGCGGTAACGGCCGGGGGAGACGCCGAGGCGTTCGGTGAAGACCCGGCGCAGCGTCTCGTCGCTGCCGAACCCCGCCAGCCGGGCGGTCTCGGCCACCCCGCGCCCCTCGTCCAGCAGCGCCGCGGCGGCCACGAGCCCCGGCGGGATCGGCCGGTCGACGAGGTCGTCCCCGCTGGCCACCACCACCGTGTCGACCGGCCCCGCGATGTCCCCGGCGGCGCCGTGCACCGGCAGCGGGGCGCCGATGGACGTCGTCACCGGCGCGCCGTCGGGGGAGGCGTAGAGGGGCGTGTAGGCGGCGCCCCGCCGGGTCGCCGCGGCCAGGACCTCCGCGGGTCCGGACACGTCCGGCATGGTCACCCCGTCGAAGACCAGGAACACGACCCGCATCGCACGGCACCGACACAGGGGGAGACCATGGCCGAGACCATCGCGGGGATCGCCGTTCCGGCGCACCGACTTCGTGGAGGTCATCCGGGCCGGCCCCTGGCCGGAGTGAGCCGCGGGGCGGGGTCCGCGCGGGCCCCGCCCCGGCCCCGGCGTATCGATTCGCTTTCCCGTCCCGGGCGCGCTACTCTGAAGACACAACGACGCGGGGTGGAGCAGTTCGGTAGCTCGCTGGGCTCATAACCCAGAGGTCGCAGGTTCAAATCCTGTCCCCGCTACCAAGGCCCGGACCCGGGATGAATTTCCCGGGTCCGGCGCTTTTCCCGGTCCATTCCTCACGGAATGTCCGGGAGGGTGACGGTCTTCACGGCCATCACCGGCCCGGGTTCCCGAACCCGGGTGAACAGGGCCGATCTCACCGTTCTCCCTCACGGGAAACGATTTGCGGCCCGGGGGGAAACCCTCTAAAGTAGAGATCAACGGCGCGGGGTGGAGCAGTTCGGTAGCTCGCTGGGCTCATAACCCAGAGGTCGCAGGTTCAAATCCTGTCCCCGCTACTGAAATCGGGCCCGGAAATCCAATGGATTTCCGGGCCCGAGTCTTTTCCCGCCCCTTCCCGCGCCTCAGGGGGCCAGGGCGGGCAGGTGGGTGCGGATGGAGCGGCGCAGGATCACCGCCACGACCGGCGCCAGCCCGGGCAGGACGGCGTCGAACTCGATGAGGTACTCCAGGCGGGTGCCGCCGCCCTCGACGGGCTCCAGCCGCTGAACGCCGCGGTGGCGGCGCAGCGGCCCGCCCGCGGTGATGCGGTACTCGATCAGCCGGTGCGGCTCCGCGACCGTCACCGTCTCCACGAACCCCGGCAGCGGGCCCACCCGCAGCAGGCGGGCGGAGCCGACCCCGTTGCGGGACGCCTCCCCGTCGCGCAGGCGGGTGATCCGGGCCCCGAACAGCGGTCCCAGGTTCTCGTGCTCGGAGAGCGCGGCGAACACCGTCTCCGGGTCGGAGGCGAACGTGTGCGTGAGGTGGATGCGCGCGGTCATGGGGCCTCCGGCTACGGGACTCTCCGCGGGCGCCCGGCCCGGGACTCACCGGCAGCGTACGGCGGCCGCCCGGAGGTATTCAACCCCGCGACCATTCACATAAACGAATACCCCCGGAGGTGAGACCTCCGGGGGAGTCCGGGCGCCGTCGGGCGAGGGGACGCTGCGACGGCGCCCGGGGCCTCATCTCGGCGGGGGCGGCCCGCTCAGCGGGTGCGGCCCTCCACGAGCTCCACCACCCGGTCGGCGCGGTCGGCGACCTTGGGGTCGTGGGTCACCACGACCACCGCCGAGTCGCGGATCCGCGCCTGCTCCAGCAGCTGGTCCATGATCATCTTGCTGCTGCCGGCGTCCAGGGCGCCGGTGGGCTCGTCGGCGAGGATCAGCGCGGGGTCGCGGCTCAGCGCCCGCGCCAGCGCCACACGCTGCTGCTCACCGCCGGAGAGCTGGTGCGGCTTGGAGTGGAGCCGGTGCCCCAGCCCCACCGCCTCCAGCAGCTCGCGGGCGCGGCCCCGGCGGCGCAGCGCGGGCATCCCCGCCAGCACCAGCGGCACACCGACGTTGGCCACCGCGGTCCGCCGCTCCAGCAGGTGGAACTGTTGGAACACGAACCCGATGCCCTCGCCGCGCAGCCGCGAACGCGGGCCCTCGCCCAGCCGGCTGGTGGCCACCCCGTCGAAGTGGTACTCGCCGCCGCTCGGCTTGTCCAGCAGCCCGAGCAGGCTCAGCAGGGTCGACTTGCCCGAACCGGACTGGCCGATGATCGCGACGACCTCGCCCCGGTACACGTCGAACGTGCAGTCGTGCAGCACGTCGATCCGGCTCCCCGACACCACGAAGTGCCGGGTCAGCTCCTCCACCCGCAGCAGCGGGGCCTGGGACGGGTACGCCTGCGGGGCCAGGGGGGACGGAGCCGTGGACACTACATCCCCTCCTCTTCCAGGTACATCTCCTCGGTGCCGTCGTCGGCGCCGGGCACGTCGAACCGCGGGTCGAGCGGGATCGGGTCCATGACCTGCTCGCCGACCTCCACACCGGAGACGACCTCGATGAACGAACCGTCGGAGATGCCCAGCTCCACCGGGCGGGCCTCCTCGGTGCCGTCGTCGGCGACCACGATGACCTCGCCGTTGCCGGTGGTGCCGCGCACCGACGTCACGGGCACGACCACGACGTCCTCGACCTTGCCGGTGCTGATGGACAGCTTGCCCTGGACGCCGTCGAACACCTGCACGTCGGAGGGGACCCGGCAGGCCAGCTCGCCGCCGCTGCCACCGCCGCCGCCACCCTCGCCCGGGAAGCCGAAGTCGTCGGTGTCGGACTGCTCCTCGCCACCGCTCTGGGCGGAGCCCAGGGACAGGAAGTCGCACTGGGTGGGCGGCGGACCGTTCTTGATCTCCAGGAGGATGTCCTTGGGCTCCTCGTAGAACCGGTACAGGTCGTTGGCGGGGATCGTGGCCACCGCCCGGTACACGTCCGGGGCGACGGTGGCCACCACGGCCCCCGGCTCCACGACGTCGCCGACCTGCACGTCGGCCAGGCCGGTCACCTTGCCGCTCACCGGCGCGTACAGGCTGACCTCGCGGGTCACCGGGGCGGGCGGGTCCTCGCCCTCGCCGACGACGGCGGTCGGGTCGGGCTCCTCGACGTACTTGACGTTGAGGATGGGCGCGCCCTCCTCCACCTCGGCGCCGTCGGTCACCCACAGGTGGACGACCTGGCCGCCCTTCTGGGCCTTGACGCTCTTGCCGGGCTCGGCCTTGACGGTCGCGTCCAGCACCATGACGGAGTCGATGGTGCCCAGCTCGACGGGGTAGGGGGCGCCGCCCACGTCGATGGCGCCCTCCATCGGGAACTCCTCGCCGCCGCCGCCCAGGCGGTTCAGCAGGAAGAACCCGCCGCCGCCGACCGCGACCACGAGCAGCAGCGCCGCCGCGCCGATGATGATCCACTTCTTCACGTGTGTGTCTCCTATTCCCGCAGTCCGGCGACGACGGACGAGCGCAGTGCCCGCAGGGCGGGGATGACTCCGGCGAGCAGGCCGACGCCGGCGGCACTGCCCAGGCCGACCAGCACGGCGGTCGGCGGGATGGTGAGGGGTACGTCGGGGGGCAGTTCGATGAACGAGGGGGCGATCGCGGCGCCCGTGGCGACCAGGGCCCAGCAGCCCAGCAAGGCGATGACCCCGGCGACCAGCGACACCACGACGGATTCCATCACGACGGCGACGAACAGGGTGAACCGGGTCGCGCCCAGGGCGCGGTAGGTGGCCAGCTCGCGCCTGCGTTCGCGCACGGTGACCAGGCCGACGTTGAGGACGCCGAGCAGACCGGTGGTGAGCGTGATGGCGGCGATGCCGATGAGCCCGATCGACAGGTAGCCGATCATCTGGTTGACCTCTTCGGCGTAGTCCGACCGGTAGACCATGAACGAGTCCTGCTTGATCCCGCCCCAGCGCTCGGAGGCCGACAGGATCCGCCCGGTGAAGACCTCGCCCCAGGGGTCGTCCGCGGCCGGGTCCGAGGGGTCGATCCGGACGCTGTACTCCGGATCCTTGATCGAGACCGGGGCGGCGACGCCGTCCGCCGAGGTCTCCACGGCCTCGCCGTAGATCAGCTCCTCGGTGGCGGGGGAGCGCAGCAGGTAGGCGGTGTACCAGCCGCCGTCCAGGGCCGAGCTGGAGGAGACGCCGACCACGCGGACGTCCATCCAGTGGTCGGTGCCGATCTGCACCCGGCTGATGTCCTCCATGTCCGCGGCCAGGCTCTGGTTGACCACCAGGACCGGGGCCAGGGACTGGGCGTCGGCCTCGGTGAACCAGCGGCCCTCGACCATGGTCATCCGCCGGATGTCGCCGAGGGTGGCGTCCACGGCCCGGATCTCGATGTCGGCGATCGACTGGTCGCCGGACCGCATCGAGACGTTCTCCAACCACTTGTTGAGCGAGATGTCCACGCCGCCGGCGCGGACCAGGTCCTCCTCGAACGCGGCCACGTCCGTGACCTCGGCTTCCCAGGTGCCGACCATCAGGGTCGCGGCGCGCCCGGCGTTGGCCTCGCTGTAGGCGGTGGCGAACCGCTGCCCGAAGTCGCCCGCGGTGACCACGGCGATCAGCGAGCCGACACCGACGACGATGCCGGCGCAGGACAGGATCGTCCTGGCGATGTTGGCTCGGGAACCGGCGAAGGCGAGCAGTATCCCGGCCACGAGGGAACGCAGCATACGGTCCCTTCCCAGTGAATGTGTGTGGGGTGGCGCCGCGTCGCGGGCGGCGCCGTGCGGGCCCGCGGGGGCGGGGCCTCACCCCAGATCATCGCGGATCGGACAGGTTTCGGTTCATGATCACCGGGGGATTTTTATTTTTTTCGCGGCCGGATGCGGCCGTGCCGGGGAGAGCCGCCGCGAAGGGGCGTCAGACCTCGAAGCCGTCGCAGGTCAGAGGGGTTCCCGTGGTGGTGTCGGACCAGAGTGCGGTGTACACCCCGGGGGTGAGTTCGGCCCCGCCTTCTTCGGGATATCGGACATGGGTCCACTCCCCGGGAACGGTGTCCGTTTCCAGGGTGTGGAGGTCGTCGGCGGGGGTCCGGACCGTGAGGGTCACCGCGGTCGGGTCGGCGCCGTCGGGCGGCAGCAGGCCCAGCTCGACGGGCCCCTCGCCGACGGCGGCGCGCGGTGCCTCGGTGCGCCAGGCGCCCCCGCCCGGGGCCCCGGCGGTGTCGACGGCGGGCGTGCACAGCAGCAGGTCCGGATCGAACACGGAACCGTCCGCGGCGGGGGCGGCCCCGGCGCCGGGGCCGCCGGCGCGCACCGAGTCGGTGATCATCGCGTCGAGTTCGTCGGGTGTGTACCCGTGGCCGCCACCGCAGGCGGTGACGGCGAGCAGGAGCAGCACGGCGGCGCCCGGGCGCAGGGGCGCGGGAATGAGGGTCGGCACGGACGCCACGCTACTACTCTCCGTGTTGTGGTCGATGCACAACGCGAAGAGCGGGGGTCCGGAACCCGGGGCGGCCGCGGATCGGGCGGGGTCCGCCGGGGCGGGTCCCCCGGCCCGGGTCGATCAGCCCGGTTCCATCAGACCGGGCGCAGCGGCGTCGGTCCCCCGTTCAGCCAGGTCAGCGCCCGGTCGTGCAGGATCCCGTTGGTGCACACCAGCGGCCCGCCGTCGGTGAACCCCTCGCCGCGCAGGCTGGTGGCCCGCCCGCCGGCCTCCTCCAGGATGATCGGCAGCGGCGCGGCGTCCCACAGCGACAGCTCCGGCTCGGCCGAGATGTCCACCACGCCCTCGGCCACCATCACGTGCGACCAGAAGTCGCCGTAGGCGCGGGTCCGCCACACCGACCGGCTCAGCCCCAGGAACGACTCCAGCCGCCCCTGCTCCTCCCAGCCGGACAGCGACGAGAAGCTCAGCGAGGCGTCGGACAGCTCCGACACCTTCGACACCTGGCAGCGCGAGGCCTTGGACAGGCTCCGGCCCTGCCAGGCGCCCCCGCCCAGGGACGCCCACCAGCGCCGGAACAGCGCCGGGGCGGACACCACGCCGACCACCGGCCGGTCGCCCTCCAGCAGGGCGATGAGCGTCGCCCACACCGGGACGCCGCGCACGTAGTTCTTGGTGCCGTCGATGGGGTCGATCACCCACACGCGGTTGCTGTTGCCGCTCTTGCCGTACTCCTCGCCGATCACGGCGTCCCGGGGGCGGGCGCGCGACAGCACACCGCGCAGCGTCTCCTCGACCAGCCGGTCGGCCTCGGTCACCGGGGTCAGGTCGGGTTTGGTGTCGACCACCAGGTCCAACGCGCGGAAACGCTTCAGCGCGATGTCGTCGGCAGCGTCGGCGAGCACGTGGGCCAGCCGCAGATCATCGTCAAAGGACGCCATGGGCGGTAACGCTACCCTCCCGGGCACGAACATGGCCAAAGGGCCCCACACGCGTGATCGGAGTGTTAGCGATGCGCGCCGCAGTGTCACCGGACCGGGGGTGGGAGTCCGGGCGCCCGGATGTCACCATGGGGGGATGGAGACCAGACAGGGCGGATCGGTCCGCGAGCGGTTGATGGACGCCGCCTACGCCGAGGTCGTGTCCGGCGGCTGGGGCGACCGGCGGATGGCCGACATCGCCGCCGCGGCCCAGGTGTCCCGCCAGACCCTGTACAACGTGTTCGGCAGCAAGGAGGGCCTGCTCCAGGACGTTGTGGTGCGCGAGGTCAACGCGCTGCTCGACGAGGTGATGCGGGTCCTGGCCGCCGAACACGGCGATCCGGCCCACACCGTGAGCCGGACCGCGCGCCTCATCCTGGACATCGCCCGCGGAAACCCGCTGCTGCACGCGGTGGTCACCGGCGACCGCGAACTGCTGCCGGTGCTGACCACCCGCTCCCGGGCGCTGCTGGAGGTGCTCGGCGAGCGCATCGCCGCCTCCCTGCGCGAGCACCGCCCCGACCTCGACCCGGGCCTGGCCGAGGCGGTCGCCGACGTCGGCGTCCGGCTCACCGTGTCGTACGCGCTCCAGCCCATCGACCCCGCCGAGGCCGCGCGCCGGGTCGAGACGGTGACCCACGGGATGCTGCTGGTCGGTCACCGGGAGGGGTGTTGACCGGGGAGGACGCCGCCGAGGTGCGGATCACGGCCATCCCGGTGCGCAGGCCCGAGCGCCTGGCCGTGCTGGACCGTGTGGCCCGCGCGTTCGAACCCGGGGTCCGGTACACCGAGGCCCAGGTCAACGACGTCATCGGCGGGTTCAGCGCCGACGTACCGGCGCTGCGCCGCGGCCTGGTGGACGAGGGCTTCCTGGAGCACGACCGCGTCCACTACTGGCGCTGCGGCGGCACCGTCGACCTGTGACCGGCGATCGGTGACCGTCGATCTGCGGCCCGGGACCGGCGACCGGCGACCGGTGGGCCCGGCTCAGGCCGGATCCTTGAGGAGCCGGTCGACCAGGGCCGCGCCGTCCTCGTCCCCGCCCCCGGCGGCGACGTGCCGCACCATCAGGTCTCCGTAGGGCAGCAGCAGCTCCGTGCTCACCCCCGCCTCCTCGGCGGTGCGCAGCAGCGTCTTCTCCCCGTGGGCCTGCATGGCCAGGTTCGAGACCACCCCGGTGGTGAAGTCGCCGCTCTCCAGGCGGGCGGCGAACTCGCCCGCGGCGGGCAGCATCGCCGCCAGCCATCCCTCCAGGAGTTCGGCGACCCGCGCGGGCGGCACCTCCGACCTCCGGGCCAGCGCGAAGGCGTGGGTGAACCCGGCGAACATGCCGTCCATCGCACTGAGCAGGGCCACGTCCAGCAGGGCCGCCAGCCCCGGGTCCCCGCCCTGGAACCTTGCGCCGGTGGGGACCGACAGCGCCTTCTCATGCTCGGCGAACGCCTCCGCCGAGCCGCTGTAGAACGTGTACCCGCCCGACTCCGGGACGCCCACCATCGGCGGGACCGCCATGATCCCGCCGCTGACGAACCGGGCCCCGCGCCCGGCGGCCCACTCCGCGCGGGCGCGCGCCTCGCCGGGGGTGGAGGTGGTCACGTCCACCACGTCCTTGCCCGCCAGGTCCACCCCCTCCAGGACGGAGCCGACGGAGGCGTCGTCGAGCAGGCAGGTGACGACCAGCCGTCCGGCGGCCACCGCCGCGGCCGGGTCGGCGGCCACGTCGGCGCCCTCGGCGGCCAGGGGCTCGGCGCGGGAGGCGGTGCGGTTCCAGACGGTGACGGGGTGCCCGGCGGCGAGCCAGGCGCGGGCGAAGGCGGTGCCCATGTCGCCCAGCCCGAGCAGGACGACACGGGACGTGTCAGCGGTGTTCTCTGTCATGTGGACTAGGCTCGCGGCGGGCGGGAACGCCCACAAGTACGTACTTCGAAGTGGGTGCTCACCTCCGGGTGAGCGTGCAGGCAGGGGGACCGCCATGGCTCGGCGACCGGGGGCTTACCACTGCGGCACCGATGCCGCGATGGACGTGATCGGCGGCAAGTGGAAGGTGCTCGTGCTGTGGGCGCTGGACGAGCGCCCGCACCGGTTCGGCGAACTGCGCCGCGCCCTGGACGGGGTGTCGGAGAAGGTCCTCGCCGCCCACCTGCGCGAGATGGAGCAGGACGGGCTCGTCCACCGCGAGGACTTCGACGAGGTCCCGCCCCGGGTCGAGTACTCGCTGACCCCGCTCGGCACCTCCCTGAACAAGGCCCTGGAACCCCTGGGCGACTGGGGCCGCGAGCACATCGTGGACCGCGTCCCCACCCCCTGAGGCCCTCGCCCTAAGGCTCCTGAGGCCCCTAAGGCTCCCGCTCCCGCTCGCGCTCCTCCTCGGTGTCGCCCTCGCGGCTGGCGAGCAGGCGGCGCAGGGACGCCACCCGGGCCGGGTCGGCCTCGCCGCGCTCCAGGGCGGCGCCGATCGCGCAGTCCTCGGCGTCCTCCTGGTGGGTGCAGCCCGCCGGGCAGTCCAGGGCGAGGTCGGCCAGGTCCGGGAAGCCCTCGACGATGTCCTCCGGGGCGATGTGCGCCAGGCCGAAGCTGCGCACCCCCGGGGTGTCGATCAGCCAGCCGCCCTCGAAGGGCAGCGCCACCGCGGAGGTGGAGGTGTGCCGCCCCCGGCCGGTGACCGCGTTGACGTGGCCCACCGCCCGGTCGGTGCCCGGGATGAGCCGGTTGAACAGGGTGGACTTGCCCACGCCCGAGGACCCCACCAGCACCGTGGTGCGCCCCGCCAGCCGCGCTTTCAGTCCGGTGAGGTCGCCCTCCGGGCTCAGCACCTCGTAGGGCACGCCCAGCGGCTCGTACGCCTGGACCAGCTCGCCGGGGTCGGCGAGGTCGGCCTTGGTCAGGCACAGCAGCGGGGACAGCCCCGCGTCGTAGGCGGCCACCAGGCAGCGGTCCACGAACCGCGGCTGCGGGGCCGGGTCGGCCAGGGCGCACACGATCGCCAGCTGGTCGGCGTTGGCCACGATGATCCGCTCCACCGGGTCGGTGTCGTCGGCGGTGCGCCGCAGCACCGAGCTGCGGTCCCTGACCCGCACGATCCGCGCCAGGGTGTCCGGGAGCCCGGACAGGTCGCCGACCACGTCCACCCGGTCGCCCACCACGATCGACCCGCGGCCCAGCTCGCGGGCCTTCATCGCCACCACCCGGGTGCCCTCGACCAGGCACCGGTACCGGCCCCGGTCCACCGCCGTGACCAGGCCCTCCACCGCGTTCTCGTGCTTGGGCCGGGTGCGGGTGCGGGGCCGCGACCCGCCCCGGGCGCGGACCCGGATGTCGTCCTCGTCGAGGTGGCGACCCCCGCCCCGGGTGCGGCTCATGCCAGCGCCCCCGTCCACAGGCCGGGGAAGTCCGGCAGGGTCTTGCGGGTGGTGGCGATGTTCTCCACCTCCACCCCGGGCACCGCGAGCCCGATGACCGCGCCGGAGGTGGCCATCCGGTGGTCGTCGTAGGAGTGGAAGACACCGCCGTGCAGCGGCCGGGGCTCGATGACCAGGCCGTCGGGCAGCTCCTCGACGTTGCCGCCCAGGCGGTTGATCTCGGTGGCCAGCGCGGCGATGCGGTCGGTCTCGTGGCGGCGCAGGTGCGCGATGCCGGTGAGGCGCGAGGGGGTCGAGGCCAGGGCGGCCACCGCGGCGAGGGTGGGGGTGAGCTCGCCCACCTCGCGCAGGTCGGCCTCCAGGCCCAGGACCCGCCCGGTGCCGCGCACGGTCAGCGCCCCGTCGGCCCAGGACACCTCGCCGCCCATGCGGGTGAACAGCGACCGCAGGTGGTCGCCGGGCTGGGTGGTGCGCTCGGGCCAGCCCTCGACGGTGACCTCGCCACCGGTGACCAGCGCGGCCGCCAGGAACGGGGCGGCGTTGGACAGGTCCGGCTCCACGGTGATCTCGGTGGCCTTGACCGGTCCAGGCTCCACCGTCCAGACGTCGTCGCCGACCAGCACCGTCACCCCGGCGGCGCGCAGCATCTCCACGGTCATGTCCAGGTGCGGCCGGGAGGGCACCGGGGCGCCCTCGTGGCGCACCCGCACACCCTGCTCGAACCGGGCGCCGGCCAGCAGCAGCGCGGACACGAACTGGGAGGAGCCCGAGGCGTCCAGGACGACGTCGCCGCCGCGCACCCGGCCGGTGCCGTGCACGGTCATCGGCAGGGCGCCGTCGGAGTCGTCGATGTCGGCGCCCAGGGCGCGCAGCGCCGCCAGCAGCTCGCCCACCGGCCGCTCCCGCGCCCGCGGGTCGCCGTCGAAGTCCACGTCCCCGGCGGCCAGCGCGGCCACCGGCGGCACGAACCGCATCACCGTTCCGGCGTTGCCCACGTCGACGGCGGCGGGGCCGCGCAGCGGACCGGGGGTGACGAACAGGTCCTCGCCGCGTTCCTCCACGACCGTGCCCAGGGCGCGCAGCGCGCCCACCATCAGCTCGCTGTCCCGGCTGACCAGGGGGCGGCGCACCAGGCACGGCGTCTCCGACAGGGCGGCCAGGATCAGCGCGCGGTTGGTGACCGACTTGGAGCCGGGCAGGGACAGTCGGGCGCGGACGGGACTCTCCGCGACGGGGGCGGGCCAGTGGGGCGCTGCTGCGGTGGGCTCAGGCATGCCCCAAGGTTATCGGCAGCCCTCCGCGGACGCTTATCCTTGGTAACGCCATGGTGTATCTGGATCACGCAGCCACGACCGAGGTCCGCCCCGAGGTGATCGCCGAGGTCGCGGCCGGACTCGGCTCCCTCGGCAACCCCTCCTCCCTGCACGGGCACGGGCGCGCCGCCCGCCGCGCCGTCGAGGAGTCGCGCGAGCGCGTCGCCGAGGCCCTGGGGTGTACGCCGCACGAGGTGGTCTTCACCGCGGGCGGCACGGAGTCGGACAACATCGCGATCAAGGGCCTGTACTGGTCGCGCCACGCCGAGGACCCCCGGCGCCGCAGGATCATCACCAGTGCGGTCGAGCACCACGCGGCACTGGACCCCGCCCACTGGACGGCCGAGCACCAGGACGCGGTCCACGAGCTGCTGCCGGTGGACCACCGGGGCCGGGTGGAGCCGCGGGTCCTGCGCGAGGCGATCGAGCGCGACCCGGAGTCCGTGGCCGTGGTGTCGGTGATGTGGGCCAACAACGAGGTCGGCACGGTGCAGCCGGTGGCCGAACTGGCCGCCGTCGCCGCCGAGTACGGGATCCCCTTCCACACCGACGCCGTGCAGGCCGTGGGTGTGGAACAGGTGGACTTCGCCGCCTCCGGGGTGAGCGCCCTGACGGTCAGCGGGCACAAGCTCGGCGGCCCGGTGGGCACCGGGGCGCTGCTGCTTGCGCGCGGGCTGACCCCGGTCCCGGTGCTGCACGGGGGCGGCCAGGAGCGCGACATCCGCTCGGGCACCCTGGCCACGCCGCTGGTGCGCGGGCTGGCCGCCGCGGTGCACCTGGCGGTCGCCGAACGCGAGAAGCACGCCGCCCACCTGTCCGCGCTGCGCGACACCCTGGAGGAGCGGGTGCGCGGGGTGGTCCCCGACGTCGTCGTCAACGGGGACGTGGACCGGCGGCTGCCGGGCATCGCGCACCTGTCGTTCCCCGGCTGCGAGGGCGACGCCCTGCTCATGCTGCTGGACGCCAAGGGCATCTCCTGCTCCACCGGCTCGGCCTGCTCGGCGGGGGTGGCCCAGCCCAGCCACGTGCTGCTTGCCATGGGGGCCGATCCCGACACCGCCTCCAGCAGCCTGCGCCTGTCCCTGGGCCGGACCTCCACGGAGGCCGACGTGGACGCGCTGGTCGAGGCCGTCGGGCCCGCGGTGGAGCGGTCGCGGACGGCCCTGGCCAAGAGGCTGAGAGCCCGGGCCGCCCGCTGACGCTTTCTCTGATTCTGAAGGCCCGCTGGTCAGCCGCGGTGGACGGTGACGGACTCGATCACCACGTCCTCGACCGGCCGGTCCCCGGCCTCGGTGGCGACGAGGGAGATCTCCACGGCCACCTCCATCGAGGCGTCGTCGGCGACCTGCCCGAAGATCGTGTGCTTGTTCTGCAGGTGCGGGGTCGGCGCCACGGTGATGAAGAACTGCGAGCCGTTGGTGCCCGGGCCGGAGTTGGCCATGGCCAGCACGCCCGGCTCGGAGAAGTCCACCTCGTCGCTGAACTCGTCCTGGAACTGGTAGCCGGGGCCGCCGCGGCCGGTCCCCTGCGGGTCGCCGCCCTGGATCATGAAGTCGGGGATGACCCGGTGGAAGACCGTGCCGTCGTAGAACTCGGCCCCGCCGGTCGCCGGGTTGGCCACCCCCGCGCCCTCGGCCAGGCCGACGAAGTTGGCGACCGTGACCGGCGCGATCTCGGGCAGCAGGTCCACGGTGATGTCGCCGTGGCTGGTGTGCAGGGTCGCGCCCTCCACGTCGCTGACGTCCACGTCCGGGACCTCGGAGGACCCCGACGCCCCCTCGGGCGCGGCCGGGGTGTCGTCGTTGCCGCAGGCGACGGTCGTGGCGAGCAGCGCTCCGGCCAGCAGGACGGCGGGCAGGGTCGTCAGGCGCATGGATCACACTCTTCGGGGATGGGGAGGGACGGCGGACGCCACTGAAGGGTACCGACCCCCGCGGACCCCCGCCGCCCCGGGACCGGTCAGTCCCCGGCCTGGTCCGGTCCGTCCTGCTCCCGGCGTTCGGCCTGCTCACGGGCGCGGCGGCGCTGCTCCTCGGCGCGTTCGCGGCAGCGGCGCAGGAACTCCGCGTCGTCCTCGGGCGTCGCGCCCCGGGCCCGGTTGGGATGGTCGTATTCGGGGAAGGGGGAGGGCGGGCGCACGGGACCGGGGACGCCGGCCCGCTGCGGTCGGCCCAGGGCGAACCACGCCAGCGCGCCCAGCTTGGGCAGCAGCAGGACGATCACCACCCAGGCGGGTTTGGGCAGCAGGCGCACGGCGTCGGCGTCCGAACCGACGACGTCGAACAGCGCGTACACCCACACGGCCAGCGCCACGACGAAGAACAGCAGGTAGAGGTAGGTCACGGAATCTTCCTGTTGATCGGGGGAACACCCGGAGCACCGGGTGGCATTGTCAGACCTTGTACTGACTTATCACGGATCGCCGCACTCATCGGTCGCTTGACCGGGCACCCCGCTCCGGGAGAGGGTCGGACCACGGGGCCGCCCGGCGTCGATCCAGGTCCGGCCCCACGGGCGACGGAGGAGGATGATGGGCGTGAACACGGTGTTGCCCTCGGCGGTATGGCTCCCCTTCGGCGCGAGGATCCTGCGCGCCCGCTCGGACAGGGGGCTCTCCCGTGCCGAACTCGCCGCCACCGTCGGGGTGAGCGACGACAAGCTCGGCGAGGTGGAGAGCGCCCGCTGCCGACCGGCGCGCTCCCTGGTGGAGCGGGTGGACAACGCGCTGGGCACCGAGCACCAGCTGGTGGACGCCTGGGCGGTCGCGCTCCAGGCGGAGGCGTTCCCCAACGAGTTCGGGGACCTGCGCGAACTCACCGTGCACGCCCCCGAGGTGTGGGAGACCCAACCGGTGGTCATCCCGCCGTTCCTGCGCACCCGGGAGTACTCCTGGGCGGTGCTGCGGCCCAGCTACTTCGACCTGTCCGACGGCGAGGTCGAGGCCATGGTCGAGGAGGAGATGTCCCTGCGGGCCGCGATGACCGGCCCCGAGGGGCCCTCGCTCAGAGTGGTCCTCAACGAGACCGTGCTGCGGCGGCCCCAGGGCGGGGCCGAGGTGCTCAACGCCCAGCGCGACTTCCTCTCCGACCTGGTGGCGGCCGGCATCGTGCGGCTGGGGATGATCCCGGAGAACTCGCCCCGCCACCCCGAGCTGGGCGGGCCCTTCCGGCTCATGGAGTACGGCGACCGGGCACCCATCCTGTACGCGTTCGCCGCCCAGGGCGGGGAGCTCATCACCGACGCCGAGCAGGTCCTGCGGTGCTCCATGATCCGCGACGCCATCGAGGAGGTCACGGTGGAGCTGACCCCGGACTCGGAGATCCTCAGCGCGCGCTGGCCCGAGGGCTGAACACGGGGACCGGCCCGGGCCCCGGGCCCGCTTCCGGGCCGACACGGAGGCGGCCGGTGGAAGCGCTTCCACCAAAGGTCTTGGGCCGATGTCCCATGATGGGCTAGGTTGCCCGCCATGGATATCGCGATCACATCCGGATACGTCGTGCCCGTCGACGGGGACCCCATCGACGGCGGCACGGTTCTCATCTCCGACGGCAGGATCACCGCCGTCGGCCCCGACTCCGAGGTGGCCGTCCCCGCGGGCGCCACCGTCGTCGACGCCTCCGGCAAGTGGGTGCTCCCCGGCTTCGTCGAGGCCCACGGCCACATCGGCATCGACGAGGAGGGCATCGGCTGGGCCGGTGACGACACCAACGAGATGACCGACCCCAATGGGGCGCGGATGCGCGCCCTGGACGCCATCAACCCCGCCGACCGCGGCTTCGTCGACGCCCTGTCCGGCGGTGTCACCAGCTCGGTGGTCAAGCCCGGCTCGGGCAACCCCATCGGCGGGCAGACCGTGGCGGTCAAGAGCTGGGGCCGCAGCATGGAGGACCGGCTCATCAAGCACCCCGCCAGCGTCAAGAGCGCGCTCGGCGAGAACCCCAAGCGGGTCTACGGCAACAAGGACAAGCTGCCCTCCACCCGCCAGGGCGTGGCCGCGGTCATCCGCGACGCCTTCACCAAGGCCCAGGACTACAAGGCGAAGAAGGCGAACGCCGCGGCCGAGGACAAGCCCTTCGACCGGGACAACACCCTGGAGGTGCTGGTCAGGGTCCTGGACGGCGAGCTGCCCTGGTGCCAGCACACCCACCGGGCCGACGACATCCACACCGCCATCCGGCTGTCGGACGAGTTCGGCTACCGGCTCATCGTCAACCACTGCACCGAGGGCCACCTGCTGGCCGACGAGCTGGCCGCCCGGAACATCCCCGTCATCACCGGCCCGCTGATGACCAGCCGCTCCAAGGTCGAGGTCAACAACAAGACCCTGGCCAACCCGGGCATCCTGGACCGCGCCGGGGTCAAGGTGGCGCTCACCACCGACCACCCGGTCGTGCCCATCGAGTTCCTGGTCCTCCAGGCCGCCCTGTGCGTCAAGGAGGGCATGGACCCGGACTCGGCGATCCGCGCCCTGACCGTGAACCCGGCCGAGATCATGGGCCTGGACGACCGGATCGGCTCCCTGAAGCCGGGCCTGGACGGCGACGTCGTGCTGTGGTCGGGCGACCCGCTGGACCTGCGCAGCCGCGCCGAGCGCGTGTTCATCGAGGGCCGCGAAGTCTACACCTACGACTACGAGGCCCGCCGCGGCACGGCCGCGGACGCCTACTACCGCGAGTCCTGAGGCCCACGGGGTGCGCCGGTCCGGGCCGCCTCAGGCGGCCCGGACCCCCTCACCCGGCCCTTTGCCCCGCAGGGCCGGAAATGAGGTGCCCGTGGCCGGGGATCTACGGTGATCTGCCGATGTCCGGGCAGGGTCCTTAGCGGGAGTCTGAGGTCATCCGGGACGACGGAACCCGGGATCGGACTTCCGGGAGGACACCATGACGTACCACGACCCCGCCGCCGAGGCCGCCGAGCACCACCGCCGGGACCGCGAGCACGAGGCCGCCCGGGAGCGCGAGCTGCGGCGGATCCGCGAGGAGCGCCGCCGGGACGCGGCCCCGCGGTGGTTCGGCCGCGGCCGCGGCCGCGGCGGAGGGAACACCTACGGTCTGGCCGTATAGGCCCGGCCGGGTGAGGCCCCGGGTCGACGGGCGCCCCGGGTTCGGGCCGGGGGAGGGGCGGTGCGCCGCGCGGGGCGCGGCACACCGCCCCCTGCTGTTCTCCGGGCGGGCCGCCGGGCCGCCGGGCCGCACCGGGCGGGCCGTGCCGGGTCACAGGAAGCCGGAGAGCACGGACAGCCCCACCGCGATGAGCACCGGCCCCAGGACCAGCCGCAGGCCCTGGCCCAGCACGACGTTCAGCGGGGACAGAGTGCCGGTGGCGAAGAGCTCCGGGGCGGATTCCACGTAGCGGACCCGCACCGGCCCACCGGCCGCCGGTCCCGCCACGAGGCGGTCGATCGGGTCGCGGCGGTGCACCCGGCGGCCGTCGGCGGTGGTGAACCGCACGCTCTGGCAGTGGACGGTGCTGCTCCTCGACGCGGAGTCGGACGACCGGGTGCGGGTCTCGGTCCAGGTGTCGGTGACGGTCCCCTCGGCCTCCGCCATTCGGCTGCGCTGCAACCCGTACAACAGGCGCACCAGGGCGGGCAGGACGGCGAACGTCATGCGCAGGCCCGCGAGCACGATCACCGCGGGCACCACCAGGAAGACCAGTCCGAACGGGGAGACGGAGCCGTTCAGGGCGATCGCCGCGGTCGCCAGCACGACGAGGACCGCGAGCACGGTCTCGGCGATCCGGAACGGGCGTGCGCCGGAGTCCTTCGGGACCTCGAAGTACCCGTCGCCGTCGGCGCGGGCGATGCGCAGCACCCGCAGCCGGGAGGGGTCGGCGGGCGTGTACACGCCCTCCACGCGGGTGCCGGGCTCGGGGTCGTACCCGCCCAGCCCCGAGTCGTCCACGGCCTCCCAGGTGCGGCGGCCGTCCGGGGACTCCGCCCGGACCGTCACGGCGGCCGGGCCCACCGCGTTCCGGCGCGGGGGAGCCGAGGACAGGACGGCCCCGTACACGGGCTCGCCCCCGCGGCGCAGGGGATCGCGCCGCAGGAGGGCGGGGACCCCGCGGAGCCGACGGACCGCCCACAGCAGGGCGAAGACGGCGAAGAGTCCGGCAAGGGCATAAAGGAGGAGGTGGGGGAGTTCCATCCCCCTTTTCTACCCGGCGGATGCCGCCCCGGTCAGAGGGAGACCCGCCGCAGGGGCACCGTGCCGGGCAGGTCCGCGTCGCCGGCGGTCGCGAACACCGTGGCGCGCTCCGCCTCCAGCCGCTTCCAGGTCTCCTGCGGATCGGTGCCGGTGTCCGGGAGCGGTGTCAGGATGATCGGCGCGCCCGCCGCCACCGGCCCCAGCAGCAGCTCGGCGCCCTGCCCCAGCACGCTCGGCGGGGCCTGCGGGTCCAGGATCAGCACCACCCGGTCGGCGTCGGTCAGCCCCCAGCGCCGTGCCCGGTCGCGGCCGCCGGCGACCAGGTCCCCGCCCGTGCGGGTCCCGGACAGGCGCAGCGCCGGGAGTTGCGGGTCCACCGGGTAGGGGGAGAAGCGGTCGCCGTACCCGCGCACCTCCACCGAGTAGTCCAGCACCATCGGCGGGACCTCCCGCAGCGGCAGCCCCAGCGGGTGCAGCGAGGTGCCCACGACCTCCTCGGCGCCGCTGCCCAGCGCCGCCTCCAGGCGGTCGGCGTCGGCTACCGCCACCTGGGCGTCCGCGGGCAGGTCGCCGCCCTCGGCGATCTCGGCGACCGCGCCCACCGACCAGCACGCCGTCAGCCACACCAGCGCCTGCCAGTGCACCGGCAGGGCCAGCACCACCCGGTCGCCCGGCTGCGTCCCGAACCCGTCCACGAGCATGTTCGCGGTCTTGGACACCCAGTTGTCGAAGGTGGCCCGGGACAGCTCCACCCGGCCGCCCGAGGCGTCGTAGGAGGTGATGAACGGGCGGGAGGGGTCGGCGGCGACCAGGTCGCGCCACAGCTGCGCGGGAGTTTCGGACATGGCCCTCACTCTAGGACCTGGCGGGTCCGGAGGTGGGCCGGAGGGGGCGGCGGTGAGAGGCGGCGGGTCCGTAACAAACCGTCGTGCGGTGTGCGAGGAGGTGACGGGAAGTGACAGAGTTGCCCCATGCGCTTGCTTCCCGGACGATTCCTCGCCCGTGTCACCGCGCTGCCCGCGATCGCCGTGTCCGCCTGGCTCCTGGTGGCCTTCCCCCTTCTGGCACTCGGACTGTTCACCCCCTGGATCGCCCTGATTCTGGGGGTCCCCGCCGTGATCGCGGCCGGTGCCCTGGTGCCACGGCTCATACCCGACCTGGACGAGGACGTGCCCTGGTGGCCCGTCCTGCTCGTCCTGGTGGTCACTACGGCGTTCGCGATCGTGCAGATCGCCTACCACGCCGAGGCCCTGGTCATCCGCCGCGACCCGGCCTCCTACGCCATGTACACGGCGTGGATCGCCGAGAACGGCCACCTGCCGATCCCGCAGCAGCGCGAGCTCATCGCCGGGGACGACCCCGCGCTGAGCTACCAGAGCCTGGCGCACTACGAACGCGACGACGTCATCTGGCCCCAGTTCATGGCCGGCGCCCCCCTGGTCACCGCCATCGGGTACTGGCTGGGCGGCCTCGACGGCATGCTCATCGCCACGCCGATCCTGGGCGCCCTGGGCGTCCTCGCCTTCGCCGGGCTCACCGCCCGCCTGGTCGGCGCCCGCTGGGCCCCGCTGGCCGCCCTGGTCCTGGCCCTGTGCCTGCCCCAGCAGTGGGTCAGCCGGTTCACCTACAGCGAGCCCGTCACCCAGATCCTCCTCATCGGCGGCCTCATCCTGGCCTACGACTCCCTGGTCAGGCGCACCCACATCACCGACCGGTGGTCCAGGGCGCAGACCCTGGCCGCCGTCGCCGGACTGGTGCTCGGCCTGGCCCTGGTCGTGCGCATCGACGCCATCCGCGACCTGCTGCCCGTCATCGGGTTCATCGCCCTGCTCCTGCTCGCCCGGCGCGGCCAGGCCCTGCCGCTGCTCGGCGGCCTCGCGCTCGGCACCGGACTGGGCTTCTACGCCGGGTACGGGCTGTCCCTGCCCTACCTGGAATACCTGTCGGACTCCCTCGACCCGCTGCTCATGATCAGCGGCGGGGTGGTCCTCGCCGCCGCCCTGGGCACCGCGGCCCTGTGGCGGTACGGCCTGCCGCGCACCGACCGGGTGCGGTGGCTGCCCGTCGCCGTCGCCGCCCTGGCCCTGCTCACCATGGTGGGCTTCGCGATCCGCCCGCTGCTGTGGCCCGACTACGGCCACGGCAGTGACTTCACCGACGGCTGGGTCGCCTACGTCCAGGCCCAGGAGGGGCTGCCCGTCGAGGGCAGCCGCACCTACTACGACATGAGCCTGTACTGGGTGGGCTGGTACGTGGGCCTGGGCACCGTCCTGTTCGCCTCCCTGGGCGTGGCCCTGGTCCTGCGCCGCCTCACGCAGTGGCGCGACCCCCAGTGGCTGCTGCCCGCCATGCTGCTGGTGTGGTCGGTGGCCACCACGCTGCTGCGCCCCGCCATCACCCCCGACCACCCCTGGGCCAGCCGCCGCCTCATCGTCCTGGTCATCCCCGCGTTCGTGCTGTTCGCCGTCTGGTTCCTGTCCTGGCTCACCCGCTACTGCGCCATCGCCGTGCAGGCGGAGAAACACAACTCGGCCTTCCGGGTGCTGCCCGTGGTGGTCGCCGCCGGGGCGGCCGTGGCGATGGTCGGCCCCACCGCCATCACCTCCTTCTCCGGGATCATGGGATACCGGCAGGACGTGGGGACGGTGGCGGCCACCGAGCGATTGTGCGAGGCCCTGCCGGACGACGCCTCGGTGGTCGTCGTCGACCCCGGCATGGCGGGCAACTACATGCCGCTGCTGCGCAACGTCTGCGGGGTGCCCACCGCCGCGCTCGACGACGCCACGCCCGAGAACGTGGACCGCGTCACCGGGGAGATCCTGGAACGCGGCCGCACGCCCGTGCTCGCCTCCGAGGACTGGGAGCAGCTCACCGCCCTGGTCCCCGGCGTGGAACCGGACCGGCCCTTCCACGTGGTGGCGCAGATGGATCCGAGTACTCTCATGGAACCGCCCACCGGCCACTGGAGCTTCGTCGGGAGCGTGTGGATCACGGTCGTCCCCCGGACCTGAACCCCGCCCCGGCCGCTCGCCGCACGGCCCCCGTCCCCGTCGAGAAGAACGCATGAGCCAGACACACGACGACGCCCGAACCCGCCCCGATTCCGGCCCCGGGACCGACCCCGCCGATCCGCCGGTGCGGGTCACCATCGTCCTGCCCTGCTACAACGAGGAGGACCACGTCGTCGACGAGGTCAAGCGGATCTGCTCGGCCATGGACGCGTCCGGGTACGGGTACGAGCTGCTGGCCGTCGACGACGCCTCCACCGACGCCACCCTGGAGCGGCTGCGCGAGGTCGCGCCCGTGTTCCCGCACATGCGGATCATCGCGTTCGGGCACAACGGCGGCTCCGGCACGGTCCGCCGCATCGGCAGCCAGCGGGCCCGCGGCGAGTACGTGGTGTGGACCGACGCGGACATGAGCTACCCCAACGAGCGCATCCCCGAACTCGTCGCCATGCTCGACGAGGACCCCGAGATCGACCAGGTGGTGGGCGCCCGCACCCAGGAGATGGGCAGCCACAAGGCGCTGCGGGTGCCCGCCAAGTGGATCATCCGCAAGATCGCGGAGAAGCTCACCAACACGCGCATCCCCGACCTCAACTCCGGGCTGCGCGTGTTCCGCCGGGACGTGGCCCGCCCCTACCTGCGGCTGCTGCCGCCCGGGTTCTCCTGCGTCACCACCATCACGCTGGCGTTCCTGTCCAACCAGCACCCGGTGCGGTACGTGCCCATCGAGTACGCCAAGCGCGCCGGGAAGTCCAAGTTCCACTTCGTCACCGACGCGTACCGGTACATCCTCCAGGTGCTGCGCATGGTCATGTACTTCAACCCGCTCAAGGTGCTGATGCCGCCCGCGCTCACCCTGCTGGGCCTGGGCGCCGCCAAGTTCGTGTTCGACCAGGTGCGCAACCCGCTGTACATCCCCAACAACACCGTCATGATCCTCATGACCGGTCTGATCATCGCCGCGATCGCCCTGCTGGCCGACCTCATCGTGCGCTCCCGGGAAGGGGCGTGAGCACCGCGCGGGTCGCGCTGGTCGGCCCCGTCCACCCCTACAAGGGCGGCGGCGCCCGGCACACCACCGAGCTGGCGCACCGGCTGCGCGCCGCCGGGCACCCCACCGCGGTCGAGTCGTGGCGGGCCCAGTACCCGGCCGCGCTCTACCCGGGGACGCAGACCGTCGGCGAACCCGAGGGGGAGCCCTTCCCCGACACCCGCCGCGAGCTGGCCTGGTACCGGCCCGACGGGTGGTGGCGGACCGGGCGGCGGCTGGCCCGGGAGGCCGACCTGGTGGTCCTCACCCTGTTCTCGCCCGTGCAGGTGCCCGCCTACCTCGGCATCCTGGCCGGGGTGCGGTCGGTGCGGGGTGAGCGCACCCGGGTGGTGGCGCTGTGCCACAACGTGCTGCCGCACGAGCGGCGGGCCGTGGACGTGTCGCTGGTCCGGGCGCTGCTGCGGCGGGTGGACGGGGTGCTCGCCCACTCCGCCGAGCAGGCCGGCCTGGCGCACGGCCTGCGCGGCGCCGGGTTCGACGCCCCGGTCACGGCCGTGCTGCCCCCGCACCTGCCCGACACCGGCGCGGTCCTCCCCCCGGAACCGGGGGAGCGCCGCCACCTGCTGTTCCTGGGCATCGTCCGCCCCTACAAAGGCGTGGACGTGCTGCTGCGCGCCCTGGCCGCCGGCGCGCCCGACGACGTGTCGCTGACCGTCGCCGGGGAGTTCTGGGGCGGCACCGCCGACCTGGCGGCGCTCGCCGCCGACCTCGGGCTCGGCGACCGGGTGCGGCTGCGCGACGGGTACGTGCCCGCCGAGGAGCTGCCGGGCCTGTACGCCGCCGCCGACGCGGTGGTGCTGCCCTACCGGACCGCCACCGCCAGCCAGAACGTGTGGCTGGCCCACGAACACGGCCTGCCGGTGATCGCCACCCGCGCCGGGGCCCTGGCCGACCACGTCCGCGAGGACGTCGACGGGCTGCTGTGCGCCCCGGGCGACGCCGACGACCTGGCCCGCGCGCTCAAGGAGTTCTACGCCCCGGGCACCCCCGAGCGCCTGCGCGCCGGCGTCCGCCCGGTCGACCCCGCCCCCTTCTGGGCCGACTACACCACCCGCCTCCTCTCCGCCTGAGCCGCTCCCCGCGGCCCCCGCGGCCCCGGCGCCCTGGCGGTGCCGGGGCGCCGGGACTACAGGGGCCAGTCGTCGGTCCAGCCGATCTCCTCGTAGGCGACGTACCGGGCGTGCTCGCCCGGCTGCTGCCAGGAGGTGTCGGACTCCGGCGGGGTGATGACGATCGTCTCGTAGGAGAGCAGCGCCGCGGTCTCGGGGTCGAACAGCAGCCGGTGCTCGAACCGTCCCCGGTCGCCCTCGCCGGCCTCCTGGGAGATGCCGACCGCCGGGCGGCCCAGCACGTCCTCGCCCTCGAAGGGCACCGCCTCCGGGGCCTGGGCGATCATCGCGTAGATGCCCGCCCGTACCTCGGGCGGCACCGGCAGGACGGCGGCCTCGTGGTAGGGCAGCAGGGGTTCGGTGCCGGGACGGGCCAGCGTGCCCAGGCCGAACTCGTTCCGCAGCGCGCCGGGGTCGGTCGGCAGGGCGGCCAGGTCCGGGCCCTCCAGCCGGGTGGTGTCGCCGATGTCGTAGTACGGGTCGTCGTACGGCGCGCTCAGTTCCAGGGGGAGCTCCTGGGGGATCTCCGCCTCCCCGTACACGCTTTCGGTCCAGCGCTGCGGGGAGCCGTCGCGTTCCCAGGCGGCGCGGTGCCCCTCGGAGGCCAGGTCCCAGTCGTTGCCCAGGCTGCGGCCGACCGACCGCGCGGCCGCGGTGTCCCGCCAGTACTCGGCCGGGCTCCGGTACAGGATCGTGTAGGGGTCCTCCGCCGGGCCCACGCCCATCGCCTCGGCCCGCTCCACGCGGGTGTACCACACGGTCCCGGCCTGCTCCTGGGCGCCGATCATCTCGATGAGCGGCCCCATGGTGTCCATCGGGTCGGCCCCCACCGGGGCGGACGGTGACGGGGCGGCGGCCGGAGGGGCCTCCCCGCCCGGATCGCAGGCGGTGGCGGTGAACAACAGGGCGGCGATCAACGGGAACCGGGGGTGGATGAGGCGCACGGGCTCTCCTGTCCGAGGGGGGAACGGCAGGTCCGCGGGGAACGGCGTGCCGCTGTTGGAACGACCATAACCAGCCCTCGGACAAGGGTCCCCGGGGGGCCGTCCCGGAAGGGGTCCGGGACGGCCGTGCCGGGTGCCCCGGCCGGGTGGCGGATCGCTACAGCGGCGGCTCCTCGATCCAGGCGGGAGTCCCGTAGAGGGTGTACTCCACCACGTCGCCCGGCTCGGACCAGTCGGCCTCCGCCTCGGAGGGCTCGGTCACGACCGCTTCGCGGGAGAGCAGGTGGCCCGTCTCGGGGTCGAAGAGCAGCCGCTGCTCGACCGTGCCGGCCGCGGTGGGCGGGAGGGTGTAGGCCACGCCCACGGCGGCCCGGCCGGACACGTCCGTCGCCTCCTCGATCGGACGGACGCCGGGAAGCCCGGCCAGGACGGTGTACATACCGGCTCTGACCTCGGGCGGGAAGGGGAGGGACAGCCCTGTGCCGACGTACAGGAACCGCAGGGTGTCCTCGTCCGGCTCTCCGCTCTCCGGTGTCCACCCGTGCTCGGTGACGAGGTGGTCCTGGTAGGCCGTGTCCACCGCCCCGGTCTCCGCATCGGGGAACAGCGCCTCCTCCAACCGCGAGGGGTCGGGGGGCAGCTCCTGGAGGCCCGGGTGGTCCACGGTCGCGGCCCCGAGGTTCCATCCCCCCGGCTGGGGGCCCGAGATCTCCCCGCCCTCCTCCCGCGTGGGGATCTCCACCCGTTCGGTCACGGGGTCGTACGGCCAGTACTCGGGCGATCCGTCGCGCTCCCACGCGGCCCGGTGCCTCTCGTCCACCAGCTCCCAGGTCGTCTCGTTGGTCCGCTGGGCGCTCAGGCCCGCCTCCTCGCCCTCGAACTCGCCCGTGTGGATGTCGTATGCGCCCGTCCAGCTCCATTCCTCGGTGCGGTACACGCGGTACACCCCGTACCGGCCGTCCTCGGGCCCCACACCCCAGGCCTCTCCCCAGGTGCGCTCCTGGTGCCAGACACCGCCGTCGACGGGCTGGGCGCGGGCTGCCTCGATGACCGGGGCCATCACCGCCATGGCGGGGCCGTCCGCCGCCTCGGCGGGGTCGGCGGCCGGTGGCGCGGTGTCCTGGGTACAGGCGGTGACGGCGAGCAGCAGGGCCGCGGTCGCCGGGAGCAGGGGGCGGAAGTGACGCATGGGGGTTCCTGTTCAAGGGGGCGGCATGCCGCCGTTGGGACGCCCGTCGCGGGCGTGGGGTTCGCCTGCCCGGGATCCGCGCCGTCCGTCGTGCGGATCCCGGGGCCAGGCCGTGGGCGCACCGGCCCGAGCCGGTGAGCGGGATCGCTACAGCGGTGGCTCGTCGATCCAGGCGGTCTCGTAGAGGCCGTATTCCACCACGTCTCCGGGCTCGCACCAGTCGGCCGCCGACGCGGAGGGTTCGATCACCACCTGTTCCCTGGAGAGCAGGCGGCCGGTCTCGGGGTCGAAGAGGAGTCGGTGCTCGACGGTACCGAAATCCGTGGGGTCGGCCGGGGCGTAGGCCACCCCCACGGCGTCCCGGCCGGACAGGTCCGTCACCTCCCCGAGCGGCCGCAGACCGGAGAGCCCGGCCAGGACGGTGTACATGCCGGCCATCGTTTCGGGGGGAAGGGGGATGGCCAGGTCGTAGCCGATGTCCAGGAAGAGCCGGTCCTCCTCGGCCGAAGGTGCGTCCGGGTCCTCGTACGCCAGGATCATCTCCCGCAGTGCCTCCGGGGAGGAGGGGAGTTCCTGGAGGTCCCGGTGTTCCAGTGGCCCGCCTGCCAAGTACCACCCTGTGCCGCTGGGGCCGAGGAGTTCGCCTTCGACGTTCGTAGCGGAGGCATGGGGAACCGGCCCATCGCCGGTCTGCTCGCCGGTCCAGGAGTCGGGGGAGCCGTCGCGCTCCCACGCGGCCTGATGCCTGTCGTCCACCAGGGCCCAGTCGCCGAAGTCGTAGCGCAGGGCGCTCAAACTCTCCTCCTCGTCCGGGGAACCGCCCGATTCGAGGGGAAGCTCACCCATCCAGCTCCACTGCTCGCTGGAACGGATGTCGTACACCCCGTACCTGTCATCCTCGGGCCCCACACCCAGGGCCCACCCCGTGGTGGTGCTCTGGTACCACACGTCGCCGCCGACGGGCTGGTCGCGGACCGCCTCGATGATCGGGGCCATCGCCTCCATGGCGGGCGCGTCCGCCTCCGTGGCCTCCTCGGAGGGGTCGACGGCCGGGCCCACGCCGACCGTGAGCGAACCCGGGAACACCACCAGCGCCAGGAAGACGACGGCCGCCGCGACCACGGCCAGACCGCTCAGCACCAGCGGCAGCCTGCGTGGTCGGCGCGCCGACCGGAATTCTCTGCCGCCCGGTCGCCAGCCGGTCAGCAGGGCCAGCTCCTCCGGGGAGCGTTCGGGGATCTCGGACCTCAGGGTCCTCAGGTGATCGAGCTCGTTCACCGGGCCCCCTCCTCGTGGTGGACGGCGGACGCGGACAGGTCGGTGCGCAGGCGTTTGCGGGCGCGGTGGAGCCGGGAGCGCACGGTGCCCACGGGGATGCCGAGCACCGTGGCGACCTCCTCGTAGGTCAGCTCGCCCCAGGCGATCAGCAGCAGCACGTCGCGGTCGCCCTTGGACAGCCCGGCCAGCGAGGCGGCCAGGGAGGCCGACACCGAGTCGGCGTCCACCCGCGCGTCGACCCGGTCGGCGTGCCCCTCCAGGACCGGGTCGACGCCGGTCCGCGCCAGGGCGCGGTAGTGGCGGGTCTCGGTGCGGTGGTGTCTGCGGATCAGGTTGGCGGCGATCCGCCACAGCCAGGGGCGTGCGTCGGGGTACGCCGGGTCGTAGCGGTGGCGTTTGCGGAAGGCGATGTGGAAGGTCTCGGCGACCACGTCGTCGGCCTCGGCGGGGCCGAGCCTTCGGGCCGCGTAGCGGTGCAGTGCGGGTGCGTGCCGGCGGAAGATCTCACCGAAGTCGGCGGGTTCGTACAGTGACCGGCGGACGACCGACGCGTCGCTCTCCGCTCCTTCGGGCACGCGCGCCCAGGAGGCGGTAGGGGACATGGGGGTCCAATCCGTGGGGGACGTCAGGGACGTGCTTCTACCTGTAGTAGCCCGATCCCCGGAAAGGGGTTCACGCCGGTTCGGAACGGGGCCCGTCCGCGTCCACCGGGCGCCCCCCGAGCCGCGACAGCGGCACCGACAGCCCCGCCCACGCCACGTCGGCGACCGTCATGACCAGCCGCGACAGCACCGCCGCCACCAGTGCCGCCCCGGCGTCCACCACCGGGGCCAGGGCCACCACCAGCACCGCCTCGCGCACCCCCAGCCCGGCCGGGGCGAACACCACCAGCAGGCCCAGCGTCCAGGCCAGCGCGTACGCGCCCACCGCCGGGGCCAGCGACCCCCACGGGTCGCCGCCCACCGCCCACACCAGCACCCACAGGTGCAGGCCCAGCGGCACCCACGCCGCCAGGGTCCACCCCAGCGCCGCCGCCATCGCCCGGCCGCCGATGTCCAGCGGTCCGGCCTCGGCCACCTCGCGGAACCGGGCGAACGGGCGCGCCGCCAGACGCACCCCCCACCGCACCACGCGCGGGTGCAGCCCGGCCAGCAGCAGCGGGGCCAGGGCCAGCGCCCACCACCACGTCCGGGCGGCCTCCGCCGACGACAGCGGCAGCGCCACCGCGGCCACCGCCAGCCCCGCGGCCACCGTCACCCCCACCGCCAGCAGGGTCGCCGCCGTGCCCCGCACCCGGGGCACCTCCCGGTCGCGGGCCAGCTCCACCTGGGCCACGAACGCCCACACCGACCCCGGCAGGTACTTGCCGAGCTGGCCCACGAACATCACCCGCGCCGCCACCGGCACCGGCAGCGGCGACCCCAGCCCGGCCAGCAGCGCGCGCCAGGCCATCATCTGCGCGGTCAGCCCGGCCATCCCGGCCAGCACCGCCAGCGGCAGCGTCCACAGCGGAAGGGCCAGCGCGGCGTCGCGAGCCTGCCCCCAGTGCCCGTGCAGCGCCCACCCGGCGCACGCGCACAGCAGCAGCACCAGCACCAGCCGCACCCAGGGGTCGCGGCGCAGCCGAGCGAGCACGCGGTCCTCCTCGATCTCCGTCCTGCGCCGACCCTACGCCCCGGGCGGTGCCCGGCGGACCACCGCGCCCCGCGTCCGCCGACGGCCCGGGCGTTCACAGCCACCGGCGGCCCTGCGTCCACCGGAGGTCCCGCACCCGCCGACGTCCCTGGCGCCCTCGCCCCGTTCCCGACGTCCGTGCCCGGTACCGCTCCCCGCTCCCGCGGTAGGTGCCGCTCCCCGCCCCGGTGCCCGGGGCCGGTGCCGTTCACCGGGGCGGAACCCCCGGGGCGTAGGGTGCCGCTTATGACCGGTGCGAACGAACCCGCCCCCACCCCGTCCGCCATGCGCCGCGCCCTGGCCCGCGCCCGCGACGGCAAGACCCTCGACGCCGCCGAGGCGGAGGTCCTGTTGCACGCCCGCGGCGAGGACCTGGAGACCCTCCTGGGGTACGCCTCCCGGGTGCGCGACGCGGGCCTGGAGGCGGCCGGGCGGCCGGGCGTGGTGACCTACAGCCGCAAGGTGTTCGTCCCCCTCACCCGCCTGTGCCGGGACCGCTGCCACTACTGCACCTTCGCGACCGTGCCCGGCCGCCTGGACTCCCCGTTCATGTCCCCCGACGAGGTCCTCGACATCGCCCGCAAGGGCGCCGCGATGGGCTGCAAGGAGGCCCTCATCACCCTGGGGGACCGCCCCGAGGACCGGTGGAAGCAGGCCGCCGAGTGGCTCGACGCCCACGGCTACGACGACACCCTGTCCTACGTGCGCGCCGTCTCCATCATGATCCTGGAGGAGACCGGGCTGCTGCCCCACCTCAACCCGGGCGTGCTCACCTGGGCCGACTTCCAGCGCCTCAAGCCCGTCGCCCCGTCCATGGGCATGATGCTGGAGACCACCTCCCGGCGGCTGTTCGAGGAGAAGGGCCAGCCCCACTACGGCAGTCCGGACAAGGACCCGGCCGTCCGCCTGCGCGCCCTGGAGGACGCGGGTCGCACCAGCGTCCCCTTCACCACCGGCATCCTGCTGGGCATCGGGGAGACGATCGCCGACCGGGCCGAGTCGATCTTCGCGATGCGCTCCGTCGCCCGCCGCCACGGCGGGATCCAGGAGATCATCGTCCAGAACTTCCGCGCCAAGCCGGACACCGCGATGATGCACCGGGCCGACGCCGAGATCGACGAGATGGCCGCCACCATCGCCGTCACCCGCCTGGTCATGGGGCCCAAGGCGCACGTCCAGGCCCCGCCCAACCTCATCGGCGGGGAGGACGGCGGCCGCGACGAGTACGCGCTCATGCTCCGCGCCGGCATCGACGACTGGGGCGGGGTCTCCCCGCTCACCGCCGACCACGTCAACCCGGAGCGGCCCTGGCCGCAGATCGACGATCTGGCCGCCCGCAGCGCCGCCCAGGGGTTCGAGCTCAGGGAACGGCTCACCGCGTACCCGGAGTACATCCGCGCGGGGGAGCCCTGGCTCGACCCGCGGCTGCGGGCGCACGTCGAGGCCCTGGTCGACCCCGAGACCGGACTGGCCCGCGAGGACGCGCCCGTGGTGGGCCGCCCCTGGCAGGAGCCCGAGGCGGTGCTCGCCGACACCGGGCGCACCGACCTGCACACCGCCGTGGACACCGAGGGCCGCACCGGCGACCGGCGCGGCGACTTCGACTCGGTGTACGGCGACTGGGAGTCCCTGCGCGAGGGCGTCGACCGCGACGGCGCGGTGCCCCGCCGGTTCGACCCGGAGATCGCCGACGCCCTGCGCGCCGCGGAGAAGGACCCCGCGGGGCTCTCCGACGCCCAGGCCCTGGCCCTGCTGCACGCCGACGGGTCCGAGCTGGAGGCCCTGGCCGGGCTGGCCGACGGGGTGCGCCGCGACGCGGTCGGCGACGACGTCACGTTCGTGGTCACCCGGAACATCAACTTCACCAACGTCTGCTACACCGGCTGCCGGTTCTGCGCGTTCGCCCAGCGCCGCACCGACGCCGACGCCTACACCCTCTCCCTGGACCAGGTCGCCGACCGCGCCGAGGAGGCGTGGAACGCGGGCGCCACCGAGGTGTGCATGCAGGGCGGCATCCACCCGGACCTGCCGGGCACCGCCTACTTCGACATCGCCGCCGCCGTCCGCGAACGCGTCCCGGGCATGCACGTCCACGCGTTCAGCCCGATGGAGGTGGTCAACGGGGCGGCGCGCACCAACCTGCCGGTCCGCGAGTGGCTCACCCGGGCCCGCGACGCGGGCCTGGGCTCCATCCCGGGCACCGCCGCGGAGATCCTCGACGACGAGATCCGCTGGGTCCTCACCAAGGGCAAGCTCCCGGCGAGCGAGTGGATCGAGGTCATCACCACCGCGCACGACCTGGGCATCCCCACCACGTCCACGATGATGTACGGGCACGTGGACTCGCCCCACCACTGGGTGGCGCACATCAAGCTGCTGCGCTCGCTCCAGGAGCGCTCCCTGGAACGCAACGGGCGGCCGGGGTTCACCGAGTTCGTGCCGCTGCCGTTCGTGCACACCAGCGCGCCCATCTACCTGGCCGGCCTGGCCCGCACGGGCCCCACCGTCCGCGAGAACCGCGCCGTGCACGCCCTGGCCCGCCTGCTGCTGCACGGGGCGATCGACAACATCCAGTGCTCCTGGGTGAAGCTCGCCGAGGACACCTGCCGCCTGCTGCTGCGCGGCGGGGTGAACGACGTGGGCGGCACCCTGATGGAGGAGACCATCAGCCGCATGGCGGGCTCCGACCAGGGCTCGTACAAGACCATCACCGACATCCGCGCCCTGGTCGCGCCGACCGGCCGCCCGCTGCGCCAGCGCACCACCCTCTACGGCGAGGTCCCCGCCGAACGCCGCGCCGTCGCCGAGGCCAGCGACGGCGTCGCCCCGAGCATCCTGCGCCGCTCCCTCCCCCTCGTCTGAGAGGCCCGGGACCGGGAACGACCGGGCCCCGGGAACCACGGAGCCCCGGGAACGGCGAAGGGGCGGGAGCGCCGGGGGA
>NZ_JBJJBV010000459.1:0-2939 GCF_045446735.1 Nocardiopsis protaetiae | reverse complement strand
CCCTAACCTCCCCACCCCGACCTCCACGCCCTAACCTCCCCGCCTGACCTGACCTCCCCACCCTCGCCGACGCCCGGGAACGGCGCGATGTGGCGGTCACGCCCCCGGGGCGCGAGACTTGCGCTGTGCCGGAGCCGGGACCAGGCCCGCCGGGTCCGCACCTCCCCCCAGGGCCCGAGCGGAGAGCGCCCCCAATGAGGATCAGCAACGAATTCGTCGTCCACGCACCCGTCGAGCGGTCGTGGGAGCTGTTCACCGACGTGGAGTCCCTCGCCCCCTGTGTCCCCGGGGTGCGCCTGGTCGGGGCCGACGGCGACACCCACCTGGTCGAGGCGCGCATCAAGGTCGGCCCCGCCGTGGTCGCCTGCCGCGGCACCGCCCGCCTGGTGGAGAAGGACGCGGACGCCCGCCGCATCGTCGTCGAGGCGTCCGGCCGCTCCCGGCGCGGCGAGGGGACCGGCGCGGCCCTGATCACCGCCGAGCTGCACGAACGCGGGGACGACACCGCCGTGTCCGTGACCACCGACCTGGAGCTGACCGGTGGGCTGACCCGCTGGAGCGAGTCCGTGCTCACCGAGGTCGCGGGCGGGCTCATGGAGCGCTGCGCCCGCCGCCTGGACGAGCACGCGCCCCCGGCCGAGACGGACGGGGACCCGGCCCCGGACACACCGGAACAGGAGGGGGCGGCCGTCCAGCGGCTGTGGTCGGCGGCGGCCCTGCTGGTGGTGGCGGGCGGCATGCTCCTGGGCTACCTGCTGTTCGGCTGACCCGGCCACACCAACCGCCCCACCCCTTTTCCAACCGACCCGACCGCAGCGACCACACCGACCGCACCAGCCACCCCGAACCCCCGTTCAGCCGCCCTGGCCACACCGACCGCACCAGCCGCCCCCACCCCTTTTCCGACCGACCCGACCGCACCGGCCATCCCGACCCCTTTTCCAGCAGGTCACCCTTCCGGCAGATCACCCTTCCGGCACGCCACCCTCCCAGCAGGCCACCCTCCCAGCACACCACCCTCCCAGCAGGCCACCGGGCCAAAGCATGGCGGGAGTCTCGGTTCTCCTTGACCCCGGCCCGGGCACGCCCAGGTGGTGCACTCACAGAGATCGCACGCCGACCCACAGTGACGACCCACAGTGGCAACCCACAGTGACGACCTTCGGGGGATCCGGTATGACCCATCTCGAGGACGACCGCGCCGCCCAGCGCCGTCTGGAAGGCCTCAGTCCCTTCGAGCTCAAGGGACACCTCATCGACCTGGCCGAGGCCGAGCAGCGCAAGACCGCGCACGCCATGCTCAACGCCGGCCGGGGCAACCCCAACTGGACCGCCGCCCCGCCCCGGGAGGCGTTCTTCCTCCTGGGCCGGTTCGCCGTGCTGGAGGCCCGCGCCACCTGAAACGAGTGGCCCGCCATCTCCGGGATGCCCGGCCGGGACGGCATCACCGAACGCTTCTCGGTGTTCCTCGACCAGAACTCCGGGGAGCCCGGCGCCGACCTGCTGCGGCGGATCCTCAACCGGGTGACGCACGACCGCTCCGACACCGTCCTGCACGAACTCGTCGACGGCATCATCGGCGACAACTACCCGGTGCCCGACCGCATCCTGCCGTTCGTCGCCAGGTCCGTGCACGAGTACCTGGTGCAGGCCATGGGCGGCCGGCAGCCCGAGGCCCCCTACGACCTGTTCGCGGTCGAGGGCGGCACCGCCGCCATGTGCTACATCTTCGACTCGCTCCAGGCCAACCGACTCCTGCGGACCGGCGACCGGATCGCGCTGATGACCCCGATCTTCACGCCCTACCTGGAGATCCCGCACCTGGACCGCTACGACTTCGACGTCGTCGAGGTCAGCGCCTCGCGCGGGACCGCGGACGGCTTCCACACCTGGGACTACGACGACGCCGAACTCGACAAGCTCGCCGACCCGTCGGTGCGCATGGTCTGCCTGGTCAACCCCAGCAACCCGCCGTCGGTGGCGCTGTCGGAGCGGGCCCTGGACCGCATCCGCGACATCGTGGAGAACCACAACCCGGACCTGATCATCGTCACCGACGACGTCTACGGCACGTTCGTGGAGGGCTTCACCTCGCTGATGGAGGTGTGCCCGCGCAACACCATCGGCGTGTACTCGTTCTCCAAGTACTTCGGGGCGACGGGCTGGCGGCTGGGGGTGATCGCGCTCCAGCCGGACAACACCGTGGACGCGCAGATCGCCAGGATGACCGGGGACGACGCCGAGGCGCACCGGCGCCGCTACGCCTCCCTCACCCTGGACCCGGCGTCGATGAAATTCATCGACCGGATGGTCGCCGACAGCCGCTCGGTGGCGCTCAACCACACCGCCGGGCTGTCCACGCCCCAGCAGGTGCAGATGGCGCTGTTCGCCCTGTTCGCGCTCACCCACGCTCCGGAGGAGTACCACCGGCCCGTCAACGAGGTGCTGCACCGCAGGCTCGCCGCGCTGGCGGAGAGCCTGGGTGTGGAGTTCCCCGACAACCCGCTGCGCGCCGGCTACTACGTCGAACTCGACCTCCTGTACTGGGCCGAGCAGCACTGGGGCGCGGAGTTCGCGGCCTGGATGAAGGAGAACTACGAGCCCGTCGACCCGGTGCTGCGCCTGTCGGAGGAGGACGGGGTGGTCCTGCTCAACGGCGGCGGCTTCGACGGGCCCGCCTGGTCGGTCCGGGTCAGCCTGGCCAACCTCGACCACGAGGCCTACACCCGGATCGGCAGGGCCCTGCGGGAGATCGGCGAGGAGTACCACCGCCGCTTCACCTCGTCCCACGGCCGCTAGGGCGTGTTCGGTGGATCTTGAGTCTCGACTCTGTGGCTCCGACGGCCGGTGTACAACCGGTACATGAGCCGCAGATTCGAGCTCTCCGACCAGGAGTGGGACCTGATCCGTCCCCTGCTGCCCCCGATGACACCCCAACG
>NZ_JBJJBV010000458.1:0-2984 GCF_045446735.1 Nocardiopsis protaetiae | reverse complement strand
GTCCCGTCCGGTGCTAGGGGAGGGGGTTGAGCGTGTCGGCGAACACCACACCGTGCCCGAGGCCGGTGTCCGCCGACAGCGCCCCGCGCTCCACCCGCACACCGGTGGGGGCGGCCAAAGCCCCCAGGTCCGCGAAGGAGGCGCGGTCGATGTCCTCGACCATCGCGGGTCGGGACAGGCACAGGGCCAGCTGCCCGGACAGCTCGGGCAGCAGGTGGGGGGCGACCGGGACGCCCCGGCGGGCGGCCGCCTCCGCGATGCGCAGGAACGGGGTGATGCCGCCCACGCGCACGACGTTGGGCTGGGCGATGTCGCACACCCCCGCGTCGATGTAGCGTTCGAACTCCTCCACCGTGCGCAGGTTCTCGCCCAGGGCGAAGGGCACCGCGGTGCGCGGGCGCAGCCGCTCGTGGGAGCGCAGGTCGGCGGCGGGCAGCGGTTCCTCGACGAAGTGCGGGTCGTGTTCGGCCAGCACCGCCAGGGCGCGGGCCGCTGCGGGCACGTCCCAGCGCTGGTTGGCGTCGACCATGAGCAGTCCGTCGGCGCCCAGCAGGGTGCGCACCGCTCGCACGCGTTCGGCGTCGCGGGCCGGGTCGGGGGAGCCGACCTTGATCTTGACCGCCCGGTGTCCGGCCGCCAGCCACCCCTTCACCTGGTCCTGGAGGTCGCTGAGGGGGTAGTCCAGGTTGACGCCGCTGCCGTAGGCGGGTACCGCCCGCCGGCGTCTGCCCAGCAGTTCCACCAGGGGTTGTCCGGCGGCCTTGGCCGCCAGGTCCCACAGGGCGATGTCGACGGCGGCCAGCGCCATCAGGGTGAGGCCGCTGGTGCCGGCCTCGCGCAGGTGCCGGTGGAGCTCGTCCCAGCGGGCGGGGTGGGCGGGCCCGCCCACCAGGGCGGGCCGCAGGTCGTCCTCGACGAGCGCGAGCACCGAGCGGGCGCCGATGAGCGGGGTCCAGGAGAACCCGGTCCCGGTGAGCCCGGTGTCGGTGTCCACGTGGACCACGACGATGTCGTTGCGGTCGACGCCGCCGTCCCACGCCCGGTGCAGGGGCAGCCTGTGGGCGCGGGCGCGCACCCCGGTGACGCGCATCGGCTCAGCCCTTCCCGACCAGGGCCAGCCCGGTCTCGATGAGCGCCGCCAGGTCGGCCTCGTCCCGGGGGGTGGGGTCGGTGAACGGGGCCCGTACCCCGCCCACCGGGAGCCCGCGCAGCCGCGCACCCGCCTTGACCAGGGACACGGCGTATCCGGGGGAGCGGTCGCGCAGCCCCACCAGGGGGTCGAAGAACTCCTCCAGCAGCCGCCCGGCCAGGGGGTCGCCGGTCTCGACGGCCTTGTGGAAGGCGTCGGCCACCTCGGGGACGAACGCGAACGCCGCCGAGGAGTACAGGGGGACCCCCACGCCGCGGTAGGCGGGGACGGTGAGCTCGGCGGTGGGCAGCCCGTTGAAGAACGTGAAGTCCTCGCCGCGCACCCGCCGCACCGCCAGCACGATCCGGTGCATCAGTCCCAGGTCGCCGACCCCGTCCTTGATCCCCACCACGCCGGGGACCTGGGCCAGTTCGGCGGCCGTCCCGGGGGTCAGGACCATGGTGCCGCGCTGGTAGACGATGACCGGCAGCCCGGCCGCGGCGGCGACCGTGCGCACGTACTCCACCAGACCGCGCCGGGGTGCGGAGACCAGGTAGGGGGGCAGCAGCAGGATCGCGTCCGCGCCCGCCTGGACGGCGGCGCGGGCCTGCTCGACGGCGGTGGCGACGCTGCCGCCCGCCCCGGCCACCACCGGCACGGCGCCGGCGACGACCTCGACGGTGCGGGCGACCACGGCGGCGTGCTCGGCCGCCGAGAGGGCGTGGATCTCGCCGGTGCCGCAGGCGGTGAACACCCCGCCGGCGCCGTGGGCGACCCCGGAGGCGACGTGGTCGGCGAGCACGTCCGGGTTCACGGCCCCGTCGGGGCCGAAGGGTGTCAGGGGGAAGAACAGGATTCCGTTGAAGCGCATGGCTCTCCTCGCGGGGGGCTGCTCGGGCAGGGGGTCACAGCACGTGTTCGATGTGGCGGCGGGCCGTGGTGGCGATGACGTCGTCGACGTCGGCCGCCCAGATGTCGGCGTTGAAGATCTCGACCTCGATGTCGCCGGTGTGGCCGGCCGCCTCCACCGCCTCGCGCAGGGACCGGACGTCGATGTGGCCGTCGCCGACCATGCCCCGGCCCAGCAGGGCGTCGGCGGGCAGCGGCAGGACCCAGTCGCAGACCTGGAACAGGGCGATGCGCCCGGTGGCGCCCGCCCGGGCGATCTGCGCCCGCACCTGGGGGTCCCACCACACGTGGTAGGTGTCCACGGTGACGCCGACCGCCTCGGCGGGGAACGGTTCGGCCAGGTCCAGGGCCTGCCCCAGGGTGGACAGCACCGCCCGGTCGGCGCAGAACATGGGGTGCAGGGGCTCCAGGCCCAGGCGGACGCCGCGTTCGGCGGCGTAGGGGGCCAGGACCGCCAGGGCGTCGGCGACGCGGGCGCGCGCCCCGTCCAGGTCGCGGTCGCCCTCGGGCAGGCCGCCCACGACCATGACCAGGACCGGGGCGCCCAGGGCTGCGGCCTCGTCGATGGCGCGCCGGTTGTCGTCCAGGGCGGGTGCGGGGTCGTGGCCGGTGAGGAAGCCGCCCCGGCAGTAGGAGGTGACCCGCAGCCCGGAGCGGCGCACCAGGGCGGCGGCCTTGTCCAGGCCCAGGTCGGCGACGTGTTCGCGCCACAGGCCGATCGCGGGCACCCCGGCGCGCAGGCAGCCGTCGACGGCCTGGACGAGGGTGCTGGGGCGGACGGTGGCCTGGTTGAGGGAGAGCCGGGCCAGGCGAGGGTCGCCCGGTTCGGGGGTGGGGACGGTGGCCGGGAGTCCGGTGGGGACGTCCACGGCGGCGGGGGCGGGGGCGGGGGTGCTCACTGCCGCACCCCCGACACGTCGAGCAGGGCGCGCATGCGGGCGACGGC
>NZ_JBJJBV010000457.1:0-4157 GCF_045446735.1 Nocardiopsis protaetiae | reverse complement strand
GGTGAAGCTGGGAATCCAAGCGCCAGTAAACGGCGGTGGTAACTATAACCATCCTAAGGTAGCGAAATTCCTTGTCGGGTAAGTTCCGACCTGCACGAATGGCGTAACGACTTCCCCACTGTCTCAACCATGGGCCCGGTGAAATTGCACTACGAGTAAAGATGCTCGTTTCGCGCAGCAGGACGGAAAGACCCCGGGACCTTCACTATAGCTTGACATTGGTGTTTGGGATGGTTTGTGTAGGATAGGTGGGAGCCGGTGAAGCTATCACGCTAGTGGTGGTGGAGGCGTTGGTGAAATACCACTCTGACTGTTTCGGGCATCTAACCTTGGGCCGTGATCCGGTTCGGGGACAGTGTCTGGTGGGTAGTTTAACTGGGGCGGTTGCCTCCCAAAGAGTAACGGAGGCGCCCAAAGGTTCCCTCAGCCTGGTTGGTAATCAGGTGTTGAGTGTAAGTGCACAAGGGAGCTTGACTGTGAGACGGACGTGTCGAGCAGGAGCGAAAGCTGGGACTAGTGATCCGGCACCGGCGTGTGGAAGCGGTGTCGCTCAACGGCTAAAAGGTACCCCGGGGATAACAGGCTGATCTTCCCCAAGAGTCCATATCGACGGGATGGTTTGGCACCTCGATGTCGGCTCGTCGCATCCTGGGGCTGGAGTTGGTCCCAAGGGTTGGGCTGTTCGCCCATTAAAGCGGCACGCGAGCTGGGTTTAGAACGTCGTGAGACAGTTCGGTCCCTATCCGCTGTGCGCGTTGGAGACTTGAGAAGGGCTGTCCCTAGTACGAGAGGACCGGGACGGACGAACCTCTGGTGTGCCAGTTGTCCTGCCAAGGGCATGGCTGGTTGGCTACGTTCGGGAGGGATAACCGCTGAAAGCATCTAAGCGGGAAGCTTGCTTCGAGATGAGGTCTCCTGCCTCCTGTGAGAGGGTAAGGCTCCCTAGAGACGATGGGGTTGATAGGCCGGGTGTGGAAGCCTTGTGAGGGGTGGAGCTGACCGGTACTAATAGGCCGAGGGCTTGTCCGCTGCAGATAATTGGGTGCTCGCGCATACATGTTCACATAGCTGGTGAAATTCTTCCCGGTGCTGTGCTCCTTGTCCTTTGGTGGGGGTGTGGTGTTGGGTGTTGGGTTTCCGTGGTGGTTATGGTGGGAGGGTCACACCCGGTTACTTTCCGAACCCGGTCGTTAAGTCTCCTTGCGCTGATGGTACTGCCCTGTGGTGGGGTGGGAGAGTAGGTTGCCGCCACGGTTTTCTTCGGGTTGAGAGCCCCTGTCCTTCGGGATGGGGGCTTTCCCTGTTTTCGGGGTTTGTTTGTGGGGGGTCGCCGTGGGGCGGCCCCCTTTTTTTTTGTGTGATCGCTCAGCGCCGCGCCAAGAGCAGCAGGACCATGCGTGCAATCCCGAGCGGCGGACCCAACGGCAGAGCGAACCCGATCCAGAAGGCGAACTCGAACGGAAGCAGGACCAGCGACCAGATCTTGGCTCTTGACGCGCCGGCCCAGATGGCGATGCCGAGGGCGATCTCGGCGAGGCATACGACGAGGAAGGCGAGTAGGAGCGGGACGCTGGCGGAGATCCCGATCTGCTCGAAGGGGCCGTGCCCGTACGTCGGGTAGCCGAGGAAGTTCCAGACGGCGCCGGTCCGAGCAAGATGCCAGATGCCGAACACACATGGCACTCCAAAGCCGACACCCACAAGAAGGGCGGTTATCGCGGCGGCGATGCGCATGCGGACACACCTCCTGCCCGGCCTGGCCTCGCCCGCCGGGGATTCGGCTACGGACCTGGCACAGCAGCACTTCTACCGTACCCGGCAAAGGCCCAGGCCGGAGAGTGCGAGGAGGGAGGAGGTCGGCCCTGAGACGACAGCTGGCAGACATGGTCTCCGGACGCCATCGAATGAGGGCCGATGATTTCCTTCCCGGTGCATGGTCTACACCTACGGATACAGACGAGCGGATGGGAGCAGCATCATGGGGCAGCTGGTCGTGGTCGACTTCGTGTCGCTGGACGGTGTCATGCAATCGGTTCTCTCCGCGGGCGAGGACCAGGATGGCGGGTTCGACGAGGGCGGTTGGGTGCTGCCTTACGTCGATGAGGTCGTGGAGCAGGTCATGAGCGAGGCCACGGCCGGAGCCGGTGCGCTGCTTCTCGGCCGCAGGACGTATGAGATCTTCGCCGGCACCTGGCCGTACGGCGACATGAATGATCCCGCTGTGGCGGCGATGAACGCGATACCCAAGTACGTTGCCTCCCGCACCCTCAAGAACCACCCCCGGTGGACCAACTCCGTTCTCCTGGGCGCCGACCTGGCGGCGGAGGTCGGCCGGGTCAAGGCCGCGACGGAGGCGGAGATCCTGGTACTGGGCAGCGGCGATCTACTCCGGACGCTGGTCTCGCAGGATCTCGTCGACGAGTACCGCCTGCTGGTCTTCCCTCTCATCCTGGGTAGTGGCAAGCGGCTCTTCGCCGACGGCACGGTTCCGCGTCGCCTGACCCTGGCCGCCACACGGTCGACACCGTCCGGCGTTCTGATCAACACGTATCGCCGTGCGGCGGAGGGCGCCGGGACGGCATAGGTCCGCCGGCCGGTCAGGCCGGGGCCGTCATGGGAGCCCCGGTGGCCCGGGGAGCGGCCGACGGCCGGGGTCGGGGGCTCACTGGTGCATTTACGCGGGGTCGCGGTCTGTGGTCCACACCGCTGTGTCGGGGGCGTGCAGCCACACGGTGCGAGTGTTCGCCGCGTGGTCGACGGTGAGGCCGAAGGCGTCGGCGTCGGGTGCACCCTGGTCCCGCCAGTGGGCGAGGCCTTCGGTGAACTCGGTGTACAGGCGGCGGGGGCCGCCGCTCTGGACTCGGCCGTCGGCGTGCAGGTGCAGCCACGAGGCGCACCGGGTGGAGGCCACCCACACATAGGGTTCCGCCGCCCCGGGCTCCATGCGCATGCCGAAGAACCAGTCCGGGACCAAGAGGGAGAGGAGGACGGACATCTCCCCGTCGAGCCACGGGTCCCGGGGGTCGCCCTCGACCCGCTCCGCGTGATCGGGACCCGCGTCGGGCGAGGAAGCCCGGCGTGCGGGTTGCCTCTGGCCACGCGCCCACATGAACGCGAGCGTTCCCTCGAACCGGCCCACCGCCTTGTCCCCGTCGGTGTCCAGGACGGCGAGCAGCCCGCCGGGGACGCCGGGTGAGGGTGCCCACGGGGTGACGATCCGGCCGCCGGGGCGCAGGGCGTTCGGCCAGGCCGGGGGGATGGCGGCAACGGTGCAGGTCGCGATGATCCGGTCGTATGTGGGAGTGGGGTCCGGCGGGGCCTCCCCGTCGCCGGTGAGGACGCCGGGCCGGTACCCGGCGGCCGCCAGCGCGGCGCGGGCGGTGTCGGCCAGGCCGTGGTCGATCTCGACGGTGGTGACGTGTTCCTCGCCGAGGAGCTCGCAGAGGAGGGCGGAGTTGTAGCCGGTACCGGTGCCGACCTCCAGGACGTCGTACCCGGGGCCGATATCGGCGGCCACGAGCATCCGGGCCATGACCGACGGAGCACTGCTGGAGGAGGTGGGCACACCCATGCCTCCGGTGGCACCGTCATCGCGCTGAGTCGTGAGTGCCTGGTCGGAGTAGGCGGTGCGCAGCCAGCCGTCGGGGTCGGTCGCCCGGTCGTAACGGGTGCGGTCGATGGTCCAGTACACGGCGGGGAGGAAGAGGTGCCGGGGCACGGCCGCGAACAGTCCGGCGATCCGGTCCGGGACGCCCTGGGCGCTGAGGCCGGCGGCCAGCGCGCGGGCGAGAGGGCCGTGGTCGAGGGTCATGCCCTGGGTCTTCCCACTCATCGGCCGACCTTCCCGCTGCCCTTGCATCCGGTGCAGGCGACCCAGCGGGCGATGTCCTTGCCTTTGCTCTGGCCGTCGTTGGTGACCCACTGGCCTCCTTGACCGTTGCACATGGAGCAGTCTTGCTGTTGGGCCTCAGGAATGAGCACAGGTAGGGGTGTGCGTGTGGGTGCGGGGGCGATGAGGGTCGAAGCCATCGTGATCCTCCAAAGATGAGGTGCGGATCGGGGTCAGAGAGGACCCGGTAGTCAACTTTGATCAATGGCGAATGGCGGCCGAAGTCGACTACCAGGGCTCTTTGCGCCGGGCGAGGGGGGCGGTGGGG
>NZ_JBJJBV010000456.1:0-3136 GCF_045446735.1 Nocardiopsis protaetiae | reverse complement strand
CAACAAGTTCAAGGAATGGCGGGGGCTGGCCACCCGGTACGACAAGACGCCCCAGAGCTACCTCGCGGGCCTTCACCTGCGCGGGGCCCTGTTGTGGTTGCGCAGCCTGCCCGCCACTCCTTGATCCAAACCCAGAACAGGCCCTAGGCCGGGGGTGGCATTCGGGGTCGTGAATACGGTAGGAGCATATAGTCCGGTTGTGTGCCGATCTGTGGGGCATTGCTATAGTCCGGACCATGCTCGAAGCGCGTTCGATTGCCGAAGCCCACCTCTACCTGGAGCTTCACGTCTGTGAGACGTGCAACCTCCGGTGGGCCGGGTTGCAGCACGGTCTGAGGATCGTCGATGGCCGCCCGGTGGCCGTCTACTCGGGTTCGTGCCCTTCCTGCGGCGTCCAGAGGCAATGGGAGTTCCTGATGCCGCGCGAGCCGCTTCCGCCCGGCCCCCTGGGTGGTGGCGAGCCCTCCACGATCATCGATCCCGGAGAGTTCCACGCGGCCTCGGACATGTACTTCAACCTCGCCCGGGACGCCGTGGAGGAGGCGGTTCCCGGCGATTATGAGAAAGTCGTGATCCTTCTTCAGCGCGCGATCTATGCGCTCTATGAAGTCCCGAAGTTCATTCCCCCTGCCGAAGACCGGGTTCCCTCGGATCTGATCGTCTCGGAGATCGGCAGGGCGTCTTATATGAGAAACCCCGACCGGTTCATCCGCGACCGGATCGAGTACGAGATCCAGGATCTGCTGAACCTGATGCGGCACTACCTGCCCGAGGCCGACACGGTGAGCTGACCTCTCCCGGGAACGCGCCCCCGGAACGTGGTGGTCTGCGAGGCGACGCTCCCCTTCCCCCGGGCGGCCGGCCCGCTCGGGTGCGCCCGGGGCGGCGTCGGCCCACGGGCCGGAACGGAGTCCGGCGAACGCACCGGCCCCGCGGGGCCGGTGCCCCTCTCCCGGGCCCGCGCGGCCGGTGACAGGACGGCACCGTGTGCCCTGCGTCGCATCGGGTGACCCGCCGCCGCGACGGCGACCTCCTGTTTTCCACTCTCGGGCCTGCCACCTGCGGCGATGACGTTCTGTTCTGATTCGGAAATGAAAACGAACCGGACGGCCTTCGTGTGAATCACACAGGAAGAACACTCACAATCCCTGTCCCAGGGATGGAGTACTGTACCTCCGGTGGCAACACCTGTCCGAATTGACCTTTGTCAACACATGAACGGGGTCGTCGACGCCAAGGAAAAGAGGACATGCGCAGAGACCACAGTACGGTCCCCTCGTTTCCGAGGATCTCCGCGGAGATCCTCGATGAGGTGACGGCCAGGGTCACCGTGAGCGGGATCGTCAGCTCGGTGACCGGTACCGACCTCAACGCGACGCGTGCCGAGGTCATCCGGCTGATCTCGCTCACCGCGAAGCGACTCGGCCGCCCGGTCCGCGCACTCACCGTCGAAGGCGGAGAGGAATGGCCTCTCGTCATCTACCCGGACGGGGTCGTCGAGAGCGACACGACCGTCGACCCGGGTAAGCGCAAGGGGAAGAAGAAGCAGACGGGCCGGGGCTCGAAGGCCAAGGGCGGCACCGCGCCGCGTACCCCCGAAGCCGGTCCCGTGCCGAGCGGCCCGCCGTCGGCCGACGCGTTCGTCTCGGGTGCGGCCCCCGACACCGCGGCGGTCGCGCCGGAACGGACACCCGCCCCCGAGGAGCGCGAGGACACCGGCGGGGAGCCGGTCCGGCCGAGCTCTGGGGCGCCTTCGCTGTTCGAGATGGTCGTGCAGAGTCTGGAGGAACGCGACCGGACGCTGGCCGCCGAGCAGGCCCGGAACCCGGCCCCGGAACCCCCTCCGAGCGCCCCGCAGAGCGGGCCCGTGCAGCCGCCGGTCGCCCCGGCCCCGGCGCGCTTTCCCGCGCCCCCCGCCCCGGCGCGCTTTCCAGCACCCCCCGCCCCGGCCCCTGAGCGGGGTCCGGCCACGACCGGGCGCCAGGACGTTCTGGGCCCACCGCCCCAGGGGCCGTCCGTGCCGCTGCCGCCTCCCCCCGTTCAGCAGGAGGAGCCCCGGGCGGCGGCCCCTCCGGTGCCTCCCGCGCCCGCGCCGCAGCCCCCGCCGGGGCATGCACAGGGCACCCCTCCCCAGGGCGTGCGGGCCAGGGGACCCGCACCCGACTCGCACACACCCCCCGTGCCGGGACCCCCTCAGGGGACCCCGGCCGGTGGGACACCCGCACCACGTCCGCTGCCCCCCGGTCCCGTGCAGCAGCCCCTGCCGGGGCATGCACAGGGCACCCCTGCGCACGGGGCGCCCACGGGTCCGCCTCCGGCGGCACCCGTGCCCGCACCGCAGCTCCCGCGGGGGGAGGGGCCCGCGGAGGGAAGCGGTTCCGCGGCCCTCCCGAGCGGCTCGGAATCGGCCGATCTGTGGAACACGGTCATCCAGGAGATCAACAGCGAACGCGGCACCCACCCCGGGCCGGTGACTCCCGTGCACCCCCGCCCCGGGCCCCCGGCCGCCGAGCCGCCGCCGCCCTCCACACCGCCCTCCCGGCGTCGCCGGTTCGGCCTCGGCGGTCTCCTGGGCCCCCGCGTGCCGGAGTGGTCCGCCCTTCCGGAGAACTTCCACGCCCGTATGCAGGTGCCCATCTCGGGACACCGCCGCGTCGCGGTCCTCAGCCTCAAGGGCGGCGTGGGCAAGACCACCACCAGCGTCCTGCTCGGCTCCCTCATGGCCGCCCACCGGGAGAGCAGGGTGGTCGCGGTCGACGTCAACCGGGACATGGGCACCCTGCGCGACCGGATCCCCCTACAGACCGGGCTCACCGTCCGGGACCTCTACCGGAACGCCGAATCCATCCGGGGGTTCACCGACCTGCGGGGCTACGTCTCCTCGAACGAGGAGAGGATGCACGCCCTCGTCGGTGACCACGTCTTCGGCTTCCGGGAGCTGGAGGGGGAGGACGGTTACGGCGTGGTCGCGGGTGTGCTGGAACGCTACTACTGATCTTTGATTATGCGGTTGACGGAAACGGTGAGGGTTCCAAGCCGACCGACTCGATGAACCCCCGCAGCAGATCGGTGCGCTTGCGCACCAGACGCAGATGCGCGTTGATCACCTGCTCCAAATCCTCCAGACTCCGGAACA
>NZ_JBJJBV010000455.1:0-3153 GCF_045446735.1 Nocardiopsis protaetiae | reverse complement strand
TGCGCCCAAACCCTCCCGGCCCGGTCCCGGGCGGCCTCCCGGGATGAAGAACCACGGGCCCGCGCCCCGGCATGAGGTCGGCAAAACCGTCAAACGCGCCGCGACCCTGGCAGAACACAAGAACCAGACAGGTTAAATCTCAAGCTAAGGGGCGGGGATGCGGGCGCACGCCACCTCATGGCGCCTTACCGGTGGGCGGCGTCGAACGCGGTGCCCACTCTAAGAATGGCGCCCGGGAAAGACAATGCGGTGGCCACTTTCGGACTCATATGAAACCGAGGATCAGATGAAAAAATCATGAATCATCTCATGAGATATCCCCGCAAAACATACGAAACCCTTTTGACATGGCCTTATGCACACAGTCTCGCGCCCGAACCCGACCCCGAGCCCGGAGAAACCGCCCCTCTACCACAGAACGAATGCGCTAAACACCCCGCTTGACAGTACAGAAAGAACGGGGCGCGATCGGGTAATCATCCGATCGCACCCCGTTTTTCGGAGATCCGGAACCATTTCCCTGCTTTACCCACTGGGAAAATAGGTCGTTTTTCGAAGGAACTCGGCCGGGGTCAGGCCCGCGGCAGGTGCTTCTCGATGAGCGCGACGATCGCCGGGTCGTCGGGCACGGTCGAGGGGCGGAAGCGGTGGACCTCCCCGTCGGGCAGGACCAGGAACTTCTCGAAGTTCCACTTGACCCGCCCCGCGTTGCCCTCCGCGTCCGGGGTCCGCGTCAGCTCGGCGTAGAGGGGGTGGCGGCCCCGGCCGTTGACCTTGACCTTGCTCATCATCGGGAAGGTCACCCCCCAGGTCATCGAGCAGTACTCGGCGATCTTGTCGTCGCCGCCGAACTCCTGGAGGAACTGGTTGCTGGGGAAGCCCAGCACGGTGAACCCGCGGTCGCCGTAGGCCTTCTGCAACTCCTCCAGCGCGCCGTACTGCGGGGTGAGCCCGCAGCGGGAGGCCACGTTCACCACGAGGCGCACCCGGTCCGCCCACTCACCGAACGTCGTCTCGCGCCCGTCGATCAGCGTCACCGGGATCCCGTCCAACTCCGCCATGTCCACTCCTCTTCACCGTTCCTGCGCGCCGGATTCCAGAGTGCCAGAACCCGTGCGGCGCGCTCTCACCGGTCTCTCACCCGAACGGCGTAACCTGCCGCACGGCGACGAACGACGACAGGAACGGCCGATGGCACATCCCTCCACCGGGGCCGAGGGGCCCCGGGTCCTCATCGTCGAGGACGAACCCAACATCCTGGAACTGCTCACCGCGTCCCTGGAGCTGAGCGGCTTCACCACCCGCGGCGCGCCCGACGCCGAGGGCGCGCTGGCGGCCCTGGCCGGGTTCACCCCCGACATCGCCCTGGTGGACGTGACCCTGCCCGGGCGCAGCGGCCTGGACCTGGTCGGGGACCTGCGGGCGCGGGTCCCCGGGCTGCCGCTGCTGTTCCTCACCGCGCGCGACACCGTCGGGGACCGGATCGCCGGACTGCGGGCCGGGGCCGACGACTACGTCACCAAGCCGTTCAGCCTGGAGGAGGTGGTGCTGCGGCTGCGGGCGGTGCTGCGCCGCTCGGGGGCGGAGGCGGCCGGGGAGCCGCTGCGCTACGGCGACCTGGAGCTGGACGAGGACGCCCACGAGGTGCGGCGCGGCGGGGTGCCGATCGACCTGTCCCCCACCGAGTTCGCGCTGCTGCGCTACCTGCTGGCCAACGCGGGCCGGGTGGTGACCAAGACGCAGATCCTGGACCGGGTGTGGGACGGCCAGAGCGACGACGTGCGGGTGGTGGAGACCTACATCAGCTACCTGCGGCGCAAGATCGACAAGGACCGGCCGCCGCTGATCCGCACGGTGCGCGGGGTCGGCTACGGGCTGCGCCCGCCCCGGGAGGAGCGGTGAGGCGGCCGCGGTCGCTGCGCGGCCGGATCACGCTGACGGTGCTGGCCCTGGTGGCCCTGGGGCTGGTGGTGTCGGGGGCGGCCGGGGTGCTGCTGCTGCGCCAGGCGCTGGTGCAGGAGGTGGACCACCGGCTGCGCGGGCTTGCGGCGGCCGAGGCGGCGCCGCGCTCCGGGGGGCCGGCGCCGGAGGGGACCGTGCCCGAGGAAGGTGTGCCGGAGGAGGCCGGGCACCGGCCGCCGCCGCTGCCCACCGACCTGCGGTCGCTGTCGGTGTCCGCCGACGGCGAGGTGACGCAGAGCAGCGGGCAGAGCTCCGGGGACGAGGGGCTGCCCGACGTGTCCGCGGTGGGCGCCGAGGGGCTGCGCGAGCGCGCGGGGGCGCCCTTCACCCTGCCCGGCACCGACGGCGGGGACGACTGGCGGGTGCTGGCCGCCGCCCGGGAGGACGGGAGCGTCGCGGTGGTGGCGCAGTCGCTCGGCGGCATCGGCACCACCGTGCGCACCCTGGTGCTCATCGAGGTGACGGTCGGAGCGGTGATCCTGGCCGCGCTGGGGGCCGCCGCGACCGCGGTGGTGCGCCGCAGGCTGCGGCCGCTGCGGGAGATGGAGGAGACCGCCCGGGCCATCGCCGACGGCGACCTGGACCGGCGGGTGCCCCGCGACGGCGCGGCGGCGGAGGTGGACCGGGTGGGCGCGGCGCTCAACACGATGCTGGGCGAGCTGTCCCGGGCGCTGGCCGAACGCGACCGGTCGGCGGCCACCACGCGGCGGTTCGTCGCGGACGCCTCGCACGAGCTGCGCACCCCGCTGTCGTCGATCCGGGGGTTCGCCGAACTGTACCGGCAGGGGCGGGCACAGGGCCTGGTGGTCGGGGACGTGCGCGGCGACGACTGGGTGGCGCGGATCGAGGGCGAGGCCGAGCGGATGGGGGCGCTGGTGGACGACCTGCTGGTGCTGTCCCGGTTCGACGAGGAGCCCGCCCTGGAACGCGCCGACGTGGAGCTGGGGGCGATCGCGCGGGAGGTGGCCGCGGCCGTGTCGGCGCGCACGCCCCGGGCGTCGGTGCGGGTCGAGGCCGCCGCGCCGGTGCGGGCCGTGGGCGACCCGGGCCGGCTGCGCCAGGTGCTGGAGAACCTGGTGGGTAACGCGGTCGCGCACACCCCGCCGGGGACACCGGTGCTGGTGCGGGTGGACCGGGGGCCGGTGCCGGACGGGGACGCCCCGGCGTGGGCCGGGGAGCTGCCGCCGGAGG
>NZ_JBJJBV010000454.1:0-3168 GCF_045446735.1 Nocardiopsis protaetiae | reverse complement strand
CCACCACGATGTCCCGCGTAGGATCGGTGGGGGTCTTCCCCCTCTGCGTGCATCCGTCGGGTGCGGTTGCGAACCCTTACGGTCCTCGCAGCCTTGGCAGTCTCTTGGACCTGACAGTCTCTTGGAAGTGACGATGGACGATGGACGGTGGTGACCCGATGACCGCGGGCGCTGAGGAGCCCGAGCCCGGTGGCGTGTTCTCCGATGGTGTGCCCTCCGGCGACGTGCCCTCCGGCGGCGCGTCCCCCAGCGACACGCCCTCCGGCGACACGCCCCCCGGCGACACGCTGCCCGAGCCTCCCCCCGGCGCGGCGGAGATCTTCGGCGACGCCCTCCCGAAGGCCCGGCGTTATGCCGAGCTGCTGGCCGACGACGGTGTGCGGCGCGGGCTGATCGGCCCTCGCGAGGTGCCCCGCCTCTGGGAGCGGCACATCATCAACTGCGCGGTGGTCGAGGAGCTCCTCCCCGAGGGGGCGGAGGTCGTGGACATCGGTTCCGGCGCCGGCCTGCCCGGGCTGGTGCTGGGTCTGCTGCGCCCGGACATCCGCATGGTCCTGCTGGAGCCGCTGCTGCGCCGGACGGTCTTCCTCAACGAGGCCGTGGAGATCCTGGACCTGCCCAACGTCGAGGTGCGGCGGGGGAGGGCGGAGGAGGCGCACGGCGAACTCCTCACCGACTTCGTCACCGCCCGGGCGGTCGCCCCGCTGCCGCGGCTGGCCGGCTGGGCGCTGCCGCTGCTGCGCAAGGGCGGCAGCCTGTTGGCGCTCAAGGGCGAGCAGGCGGAGGCCGAGTTGGCCGCCGCCGAGCAAGACGTTTCAAAACTGCGGCCCAACGTTAGCGATGTGATCCGGGTGGGCCGGGGTAAAGTCGATCCCGCTACCACGGTCGTTCGCGTCACGGTGACATCCGACGGTGGTTCGCCCCCGTCGAAGACGCGGGGCGGCAAGAAGAAGCGCGGACGGAAGAGGTGAACTCATTCGTGCCCCACAATGACCCTGATGTTTCACGTGAAACATCCTCCTACGGTGACCTGCTCGATGTTTCACGTGAAACACCAAGCGTTTCACGTGAAACATCGGAGCCCTACGAGACCCCCCTCGCCCGTGCCGCCCAGGCCGCCATGGCCTCGCGGGGGCAGAACGAGATCTGGCCCCGACCCGAATCCTGCCGGGTGATCGGCGTCGCCAACCAGAAGGGCGGCGTCGGCAAGACCACCACGACGGTCAACATCGCCGCCGCTCTGGCGATGCACGGCCAGCGCGTGCTGGTCGTCGACCTCGACCCGCAGGGCAACGCCTCCACCGCCCTGAGCATGGAGCGCGACACCCAGACCCGTTCGATCTACCACTGCCTGGTCGAGGACGAGGAGATCCGCAAGCTGGCCCAGCCGGTTCCGGACATCCCCAACCTGTGGTGTGCCCCGGCCACCATCGACCTGGCCGGCGCGGAGATCGAGCTCGTCTCCCTGGTGGCCCGCGAGGCGCGCCTCAAGCGCGCGTTCGCCGCGTACGACACCACGGACCTCGACTACATCCTCATCGACTGCCCGCCCTCGCTCGGCCTCCTGACGGTCAACGCGATGGTGGCCTGCGACGAGGTCATGATCCCGATCCAGTGCGAGTACTACGCCCTGGAGGGCCTGGGCCAGCTGCTGCGGAACGTGGAGCTGGTGCAGTCCCACCTCAACCCCGGCCTGGCGGTCAGCACCATCCTGCTGACGATGTACGACGGCCGCACGCGTCTGTCCCAGCAGGTGGCCGACGAGGTGCGCTCGCACTTCCAGGACACCGTCCTGGACACGGTCATTCCGCGGAGCGTCCGTGTCTCCGAGGCACCGAGCTACGGCCAGTCGGTGATGACGTACGACCCGGCCTCGACCGGTGCCGTCGCCTACCTGGACGCGGCCCGGGAGATCGCCTACCGGGCGAAGCGCTAGCGGCCGACCGCTAACGCGAACGTGGTCCCGGCCCCCGCCGGGCGTGAACCGAGAAGTGTGGAGGGAAGTACCGGTGAGTCAGCGACCGCGCGGACTGGGCAAGGGATTGGGGGCGCTCATCCCGTCGGGGCCGCCGGCGGGCGCCCCTGTCCCGGTGTCCGAGAGTGTCCCCGAATCGGTGAACGGGGCGTCCGCCCCCGGGGGACCGGTGGCCATTCCGGACGGCACGTACCTGAAGGAGATCGCGCTCACCGACATCCGGCCCAACCCCCAGCAGCCGCGCAAGCACTTCGACGACGAGGCGCTGGACGAGCTGCGCGACTCGATCGTCGAGGTGGGCGTCCTCCAGCCGGTGGTGGTGCGCGAGCTGCCGCCGGGGGAGTCTCACCCCTATGAGCTCATCATGGGGGAGCGCCGCTTCCGGGCGAGCGGCCGGGCGGACCGGAAGGTCATCCCCGCCCTGGTCCGCAAGACCAAGGACCAGGAGCTGCTGCGCGAGGCGCTGCTGGAGAACCTCCAGCGCCAGCAGCTGAACCCCCTGGAGGAGGCGGCGGCCTACCAGCAGATGCTGGAGGACTTCGGCACCACCCAGGGCGAGCTGGCCCAGCGGGTGGGCAAGTCGCGGGCGCACGTGACCAACACGCTGCGGCTGCTCCAGCTGCCGGCCTCGCTGCACAACAAGGTGGCCTCGGGGGTCATCAGCGCCGGGCACGCCCGTGCCCTGCTGAGCCTCAAGGAGCCGGAGGCGATGGAGCGGTTGGCCGAGCGCGTGATCCAGGAGGGGCTGTCGGTCCGCTCCCTGGAGGAGATCGTCGCGCTGCGGGAGAAGGGCCACGACGTCGAGAAGGCGGAGCGGACCCGGCAGGCCTCGCTGAAGGCGGTCACCCCGCCGCACGTCGAGGAGTGGGCGACCGCGCTGGCCGACCGGCTGGACACCACGGTCAAGGTGGACGTGGGCAAGCGCAAGGGCAAGATCGTGGTGGAGTTCGCCTCGGTCGAGGACCTGGAGCGCATCATCGAGCAGATGGGCGCGTCCCGCGCCTGACGCACCCACCCCGGCCCTCGCGCCCGGATGTTTCACGTGAAACATCCAGGGACGGGGGCCGCGGTGTTTCACGTGAAACACCGACCACCGACCACCGCACGCCAGCCACCGGCCACCGACCCCTGAACGTCAGCCACCGAACTCCGACCACCGACCACCGAACACCGCGGGCCGCCCAGGTCTCCCT
>NZ_JBJJBV010000453.1:0-3176 GCF_045446735.1 Nocardiopsis protaetiae | reverse complement strand
CGACCCAGGGACACCGCGGATTCGCGCTACAGGCTTTCGGTATGCGCAGGGGCGAGCTGGTCCGGGAGTTCCTCAGGAGCCGTCGGGCACGGGTCGATCCGGGTGTCATGGGGTTGCCGGAGGGCGGGCGCAGGCGTGTGTCGGGGCTGCGACGCGAGGAGGTCGCGCTGCTGGCGGGGGTCAGCGTGGACTACTACGTGCAGATCGAGCGGGGGAAGGTCGCCAACGTCTCGGACGAGGTCCTGGACGCGATCGCCCGGGTGCTGCTCCTGGACGACTATGAGCGGGCCCACCTGTTCACGCTGGTGCAGGGCACCCCGTACGCGGAACGCCCCACGACCTCGGCGGACGCCGTCGTCCCGGCGTCCACCAGGGCGTTCGTCGCACGTATGGACCGGGTGCCCGCCCTGGTCATGAACGCCCGCCTGGACGTGCCGGCCGCCAACCCCCTGGGACGGGCCCTGTACGCGCAGGCGTGGGAGGACGGCGAGGGGCCGGACCTGGCCCGGTACACGTTCCTGGATCCTCGCGCGCGGGCGTTCCCGGACCCCTGGGAGAGGTCCGTCGAGGTCGATCGTTCGTACCACTCCAAGTACGACGGCAGTCCCTACGCGGAGGCCATGGCCACCGCCCCGGTCCGGGACGACACGATCGAGGTCGTCCCGGCCGACTGAGCCGGCCGGTCGACCCGGATCAGCCGCGCTGCCACCGGGCCTGGCAGAAGCAGTAGGCCCCGTACAGGACCACGCCGACGGCCACCGCCACCAGGGCGTAGGGGCCGGCGGGCGTCTCCGCGAAGGATCGCAGGACACCGTCCAGGCCCTGCGCCTCGTCCTTGTCGAAGGCCCAGGCCGCCTGGACGAAGAAGACCCCGGCGGTGCCCAGCACCAGGCCGTGGGTCGTGACGCCCGCGATCCCGACCCACACGACCGCCGTACGGGTCGCGCCGGAGGCACCGTCGAAGGTGAGTTCGCGGGTGAAGCGCCGGGTCACGCCCCTCCAGACCTGGTAGCCGCCGACACCGATGACGGCGAGCCCGATGAGGGCCATGATCCAGCGGCCGAACGGCAGCGACATCAGCTGCGCCGTGAGAGATTCGGCCTGGCCGTCCTGGCTGTCGGGGGCGCCCTGGCCGAGCAGGAAGGTGACGACGGCGGAGGCCAGCACGGCACAGGTGACCGCTTGCACGGCACTGCCGATCCGCTTCCCTGCGTCGCTCTTCACCAGCAGGGCGAGCAGGGCCTGCCACACGGTGAGTGCGCCCAGGCCCACGGCGATCAGCCACAGGAGGACCATCCCCGCCTGCCCTTGGGCGATGGTCTGGAGGGCGCCGCTGTTGTCGGCCTCCCGCCCTGCGGACTCGCCGAAGGCGATCAGCAGGGCGAGGTAGCCGATGGTGAGGTAGAGGAGTCCCTTCGCCGCGTAGCCGACGCCCGCCGCGAGCCGGAGCGGCGTGCTGCGGGCCGCCCGGCGACCGAAGCGCTCACCGTCCGTCTTCGCCCGGCGGGCCGCGGACCGAGCCTTCGAGGAACCTTTCATGGCTGAACGTTTCCCTCAGGGAAAGGGAACTAACTACACCGAAGCGACACATGAAGCCGCACCCCTGCTCACACCCCGTGCGGCGGTACCACCATCGCGGCCCGTACAGCGGCACCACCGCCGCGGCCCGCGCGTCAGATACGGCCGGCCGTGTTGGTCGCCCAGGCGGCCGATCCGTTGGACCGGTACCCCACGAGGTTGCCGTCGTTCTGCACCACGAGCCGACTAATACTGCGCTTGCCCGTGTTCCACTTCGGCGAACGGTTCGGAACGTACAGCACGACGTTCCCGTCGTTCTGCACCGTCACCTGGGCGCCGTTGTTACCAGGGGTGTTGGACGCCCACAGCACGTTGTACCCGGGCCCGTGCAGCACCAGGTTGCCGTCGCCCTGCATGACCGCCACGTACCTGCGGTCGGCGGAGCGCAGGTACCGCTTCGAGGCGAGTGTCCGACCGGCGGTCAACTGGTGGGTGTTCGCGTACACGAGCCCGCCCGTCCCGCGCGCCTGGTTGTTCGCCCAGGCGGCGGAGTCGTTGGCACGGTAACCGACCAGGTTGCCGTCGCTCTGCATGACGAGGCGGGCGATGCCCTTCTTCCCGGTGGACCAGATCGGCGTGCCACCCCGGTAGATGACCACGTTGCCGTCGGACTGGACACTCAGCTCCGCCCCCCGGTTGCCCGCGGTGTTGGACGCCCAGAGGGCCCTGCCCCCGCTGTACTGCACGAGGTTCCCGTCGGCCTGCATGATGAGCACGAACCGGCCGTCGCCCGACAGGATGTACTCGTTGGAACGCAGCCTGCCGTTGGCCTTGACGGTGCCGCCCCCGAGGAAGCGCGCGTCGCGGACACCCGACCACGGATTGGCCGTGTTGGCGACCTTGCCCATCCGCCAGATCCGTGTGTCACGGCCGTTCCCCCAGCTGAGGTTGAAGGCGTGCTGGCCGACGGTCTCGTTGCTCACCCAGTTGCTGTCGACCACCCAGAAGCTTCCGCCGCCCTGGTTGCTCACGACGATGGCCGTGTGCAGGCGCCCGTTCTCATCGTTTCCGACCTGGATGATGTCGCCCTTGCGGGCGTTGGCCGTGGTGACGGTGACCCCGCCGGCCCGCTGGAAACCGGAGTGGTAGCCCGGGGCGGGCCACTGCGACCCGCCGGAGGCATCGCGTACGACGACGTTGGCGAACTCCTTGCACTGGCCGCCCCGCTGACCGACCCGGCTCAGGGCGATGTCGGCGATGCGCTCGTTCGCGTATTGACCGACGGCGAGCGCCGGACTCGGCGCCAACAGCAGCGCACCGCCGACGGCGGAGGCCGAGGCCGCCAACATGCGGCGACGCGTGATCTTCGGGCGACTGCGAGGACCGTCCACTGAGCCTTTTTCATCCTGCTTCTCGGAGCTGAAGGACCAGCACCGCGCGGGTGATCTGGCCGGCGCGTTGCGGGCAGCAGCGCAGGCGGCGCAGGATGTCCCACTGCTTGAGCCGGGCGATCGCGCGCTCGCCGGGTGAGCGGAGCTTGGCGTGTTCGGAGTTGGCGTCCTTCTTCCACTGCGGCTTGCCGCGCCCCTTGAACGGGCAGAACACCACGTCCGAGAGCCCCACGTATCCCTTATCGCCCAGGCCGAGCAGTCCCGCGG
>NZ_JBJJBV010000452.1:0-3204 GCF_045446735.1 Nocardiopsis protaetiae | reverse complement strand
GCCGACGAGGCTGCGCGCCATGGCGGCCGGGTCGCCGCCGGGGAAGTCGGTGCGGCCGATGGAGCCCGCGAACACCAGGTCGCCGGCGAACATCACCGGGACGCCGTCGTCGCTGCGGGTGGTGTAGACGACCGATCCGGGGGTGTGCCCCGGGGTGTGGGCGACCGTGTAGTCCACACCGCCCAGGGACAGGACCTCGCCGTCGGAGACCTCCACCACACGGGCGGGCTCGCGGTAGGGGCCCGGGCCCAGCAGGGCGGCCAGCTGCGCGGCGAAGGCGCCGTCCACTCCCCTGCCGGGGTCGGTGAACAGGGCGCGGTCGGCCGCGTGCACGTACACCGGGATGCCGTGGGCGTCGGCGATCTCGGCCGCCGACCACACGTGGTCGAAGTGCCCGTGGGTGAGCAGCACGGCGACGGGGGCCAGCCGGTGCTCGGCCAGGGCCTTGGCGACGGGCTCGGCCGCGTCCTGCCCGGGATCGACGATCACGCACTCACCGTTCGGGGCCGCCGCCGGGACGTAGCAGTTCGCGGCGAGGGGTCCGGTGGGTAGCGCGGCGATGAGCACGGCGGGTGGCGTCCTGTTCGTGGGTCGGATGGTGCGCGGGCCGCGGGCCGTCAAGGGTGTCGCCCGCGGATAACTCAGAGCCTACCGACGCGAACGGGGCCGGGGCGACCGGAAGAGCACACGTGTGCGCTCTTTTGATCACCATTCGATCACCGCACACGCCCGGACTCTTTGCCAAAGCGCGTGGTAATGCCATATTGGGCACCGTCCCATGTGCACCGGGCCCCGACCTGCGCCTCTTCGAGAAAAGCGGGCCGTCGGTTCTCGGCCCCGGACCGGCACGAGGGGGACACCGATGGCGGGCGACCGGAAATGCCCGCCCGGACGGATGAGACACGGCGCGCCGTCATCATCGAATCGGATGGATACCGTGGTCAGCACAGTGGTTTCCATCACGGATCGGCGAGGGACACCGCGACGACCAGAACCCGCTCTTCGGCGGGTTCATGACAGCAGGAGGACACGGTGACCACGGACCCTTGGGGCCGCGTAGACGACGACGGCACGGTCTACGTGCGCACGAGCGAAGGCGAGCGGGTCGTCGGATCGTGGCAGGCCGGGGAGCCGGAGGAGGCCCTGGCCTTCTTCCGCCGCAAGTACGACTCCCTGGTCACCGAGGTTGAGCTGCTGGAGAAGCGGCTCAACACCACCGACCTGTCCGCCGCCGCCGCGATGTCGAACATCGACAAGCTGCGCTCGGCCGTACAGGAGGCGCACGCCGTCGGCGACCTGGACGCCCTGACCCGCCGGCTGGACGCGCTGGCCGGACGCGCCGAGACCCGCAAGGTCGAGCAGAAGCAGGCCCAGGAGCGGGCCCGCGGCGAGGCGCGCGAGATCAAGGAGCGCATCGTCGCCGAGGCGGAGCGGGTCGCCGTCGAGACCACGCACTGGAAGTCCGGCGGCGAGCGGATGCTCCAGCTGATCGAGGAGTGGAAGAAGGCCCCGCGGGCCGACCGCCCCACCGAGCAGGCGCTGTGGAAGCGCATGTCGGCGGCGCGCAACTCCTTCTCCAAGCGCCGCAAGGCCTACTTCGCCAACCTGGACCACGAGCGGGAGTCGGTGCGGTCCGAGAAGGAGCGCATCGTCGCCGAGGCGGAGGCCCTGTCCGGCTCCACCGAGTGGGGTGAGACGGCCCGCGCCTACCGCGACCTGATGCAGCAGTGGAAGCGGACCGGCCGCGCCGACCGGGCCAGCGAGGACCGCCTGTGGGCCCGGTTCAAGGCCGCCCAGGACACGTTCTTCGACGCCCGCAACGCGGTCTTCGCCGAGCGCGACGCGGAGCTGCGGGTCAACGCCGACGCCAAGGAGAAGATCCTGGCCGAGGCGCAGACGGAGATCCGCGGGCTGATCTCGGACCCGCGCCGGGCCCATGCCCGGCTGCGCGACTTCCAGGAGGCCTGGGAGGAGGCCGGGGAGCTGCCGCGTGACACGCGCGACCGGCTCGAAGGCGCCTTCCGCCAGATCGAGGACGAGGTGCGCCGCGCCGAGGAGTCCGAGTGGGAGCGCAAGAACCCCGAGGCCCAGGCGCGCGCCCGGGCCACGGTGGCGCAGCTCGCCACGGCGATCGCCGACCTGGAGAAAAAGCTGGAGAAGGCGCGGGCGAACAACGACGCCCGTCGCGTCAAGGAGGCCGAGGAGGCGCTGGAGGCCCGCCGCTCCTGGCTGGCCGAGGCGGAGAAGGCGCTCGGCGACCTGAGCTGACGCCCCCCGATCGCCCGGGCGGGTCCCGTGTCCGTGGAGGACGCGGGGCCCGCCCTTCGCCGTTCCCGGCCGTGCCTTCCGTCAGCGGTACACGTCCAGATGGTGGACGGTGGCCCCGGGGAGGGTGTCGGGCTCCGGCCCCGGGGCCTGGTCGGTGGGGGCGCGGTCGGTGGGAGTGTGGTCGGCGGGTGCTTGGTCGGTGGGCTCGGACAGCGCGGGCGGTGCGGGTCTGGGCCTGCGGGTGCGCAGGTACAGCGCGGTGCCCCCGCCGGCCAGGGCGAGCAGCCCCACCCCCGCGGTGACCGCCCCGACCCAGGCCGGGGCCAGCGGTTTGCGCACCTCGTGCTCCCGTGAGGCGCAGGAGGCGAGCACGCCGCCGGGCTCCGGGCGCAGGCACGCGGTGGCGACCGGGCGGGCGGCCCCCTCGGGGAGCGCGGCCAGTTCCCCGGTGACGGTGAAGGAGGTCCGCTCCCCCGCCTCCAAAGGCCGCGTCCAGACGACGCGGCCGCCGTCCACCTCGGCGCCCTCCGGGCCGGTGACGTAGCGCATGGTCGGGGGCAGGTGGTGGACGATCTCCGCCTCGGCCACCGCCCCGGCCCCGGAGTTGCGGACGCCGATCGTGTACTCCACCCGGTCCCCCGGCGACAACCGCTCGCGTTCGGCGGTCTCGGTGAGCGACACGTGCAGGGTCTCGGCTCCGGGGACCACCTCCCGGGCCTCCGCCGGGTCGGGCTCCTGGATTCCCGGCAGGGCGGCGAGGGCCGCCAGGCCCAGCGCCGCCATCGCCGCAGCTACGGCCATGGTGCTTCCTCCGCGTACAGCACATTACTATCTGTATTTACTTGATAACACGGAGTGTTCGTTTTGGGGTTGCGCCATGCAGTGGGGCCAGGCGGTGAGGAGATACGGCGAGGGGGCGGACGACCCCTCGGGTCG
>NZ_JBJJBV010000451.1:0-3201 GCF_045446735.1 Nocardiopsis protaetiae | reverse complement strand
TTATTACCCCCGGGTTTCCCTGGGTGTCGCCGAGCGCCCGCGCGGGCGGCGGCCTCGGTGGCACGTGCTCGGGACCCTCGGTGAAAAGCGGAAGAAAGGGACAAAATGGGATAAAGAAGAAAATCTCCTTTATCGTTCCGAGGGGGTGCGCACTGCCGGTGGTGCCTCTGCCACCGCAGCCCCTTCCGACACCGGCGCCCCCTCGGCCACATCCTCCGAGGCGTCCCCCTCCGGCGTCACCTCCACCTCACCCTTCCGAGAGGGCTGTGGCGGTGCGGGAGGCGGAGGGGTTCTGCCCACTCCCGGCGGCGCCGTCACCAGCACCTCCGAGAACGCGTCGTTGAGCTGTCGCTGCCGCTCCGCGTCCGACACCGGAACGTGCGGCACCGCCGGTGCGCCTCCCCCGACGTCGTCCGGACCGCTGTGCACCGGGACCACTCCGGGCGGCCGCTCCTGGGAAGAACCGGGCCGTCCGGTCGATAGGGGCGTTCCACGTCGGGGCGGCGGCGCGATCACCACCTCCGGGAGGACGTCCTGCCTCTGCGGGCGCACGGAGTCCCCGTCCTCGCCCGCCTCCCGCGTCGCTTCCCTCTCCTGCGTTCTTCCTGTCCCCGGCGGCGCGTGCACCTCCGGAGACCCTTCCACCACCGGTGTCGCCTCCGACTCCGGCAGCACGTGCGGCACCGGTACCGCTTCCTCCCTCGGCGGCACCACCTCCATCACCGGTACCACCTCCACCGTCACTTCCACCTTGGGTTCCGGCGGTGGCGAAAGGGGGGATACCGGCGTCGCTTCCGCCTTCGGTACCGCTTCCGCCTTCGGTACCGCTTCCGCCTCCGGTAGCGGCGGAGCGGGAGACTCCGGCGATACCGCCGTCTTCGGCGTCGCCTCCAGCTCTGCCGCCGGTTCGTTCGTCGGTTCCGCCTCCGACACCGGCTGTGCCGTCGACACCGGCGGCGCGGTCTCCGACACCGGTTGCGCGGTCGGCGCCGGCGGTGTCTTCGCCGGCCGTGTCGCCTCCGCCTCCCGCGGCGGAGGAGGGGGCGACACCTCCGCTCTTGGCGTCGGGCGGACGGCGGCCAGGGCGTCCTCCAATGCCCGCAGGGCCTCTGTCCGTTTCCGGTCCGCCTCCGCCAGCGCCTCGACCCCGTGCCCGTACTCCCTCTGGAAATCCGGGTCCTCGTACCGGGCGGGATCCTCCCGGGCCTCGCCGACCACCGTGTGCAGGGCCGTCCGGGTGTCGAGGTAGGCGGCGTCGGCCTTCTCGAACGCCTTCTGCGCGTCGAGCAGCGCGTCGACCTCCGGCGACGTGGTGTCCAGTCCCCGGTCCCGCGCCTCCTGCTCGTCCATCCACCGCAGCACCGGCGCCTCGGTCCAGGCCCCCTCGACCCGGCCCCCCGCCCCGCCGACCTCCGCCCAGGCCAGCCACCGCGTCGGGATCCGGACCAGGAACGTGCGTTTGCTCCCCGGCCCCCGCGCCACCGCGCCCGCCCGCTGCCCGGAGGAGGAGCCCTCGCCGGCCCGGGCGGCGGCGGTGGACTCCGGCTCCTGCGGGCTCTCGCGCAGCCGGTCGCCCGGCCGCGCCGAGTGGAGGACATGGACACCGCCACCGGTGGTGTGCGCGGTCGTCCGCGAGGTGCCGGAGGACTCGCCCGCCCCCTCCTGCTCGGAGTCCCGGGCCCGGCTCTCCCCGCTCACCGACACCACCGCGGCGCCCCCGAGGTCCACGAGCGCCCTCACCCCGACCCGGGTGTCGTCGAACTCGGTCAGGACGGCGCCCTTGCCCCCCGCCTCCATGGCCTCGGGGGCCAGGCCGCGCAGGACCGTCTCACTCTGCATGAAGGTGATCGGGTCGACCGGGTCCTCGCCCCCGACCCGCTCCGCCAGGAAGGTGCGCGCCTCCTGCGGGTCGGCCGTCGCGGCCGTCCAGCCGTGCGCCCGCGCGGTCGCGATGACCGCGGCGTCGAAGACTCCGCGCCCCGCGTGCCGGACGGCGGCGGGGGTGGTCTCCAAACCGCCGGTCCCGTCCCCGTACCCCGGCGCGGTGGTCCTCAGGCCCGTCACCCACCCGTCGACCAGAGAGATCGCGGTCCGACCGCCCGCGTTCGCCCGCACCCCCGGCACCATCGCCGCCGTCGCCGGGACGTGCGCGCTCGGGATCTCGGTGACCGGGGTGGCGGGCAGCGGCGGCCGGGGCACCGGTCCCGCCCCCACCTCCTCAACCGCGGGCACCGGCCCGCCGCCCTCCGCCTCCGGGTCGGTGTACCCCTCCCAGGCCGTGGTCACGGTGAGGTAGGACAGCGGGTGGACGCTCTCCGTCCGCCCGGCCGCGGCGGACGCGCTGTAGCTCCAGCCGCCGAAGGCCAGGTCGAGGTGCACATCCACGGCGGCGCTCACGATCGCGTAGGGCTCGAACACCACACGCTCGTGGGTCCGCTCCTCCGTGGTGCCGATCGACGCCGAGTTCTCCTCACCGGCCTGGTACCGGTACGCCGCCGTCCCGCCCGCCAGGACCACCCCGTTCCCGGCCCCGCTCCGGGCGTCGTTCCGGCGCTCGGTGGGGACGAGCACGTCCACGGCTCCGCCCGCCGCCCATGCGGAGAACCGTCGACCGCCCCGGGCGGAGCCGCGGGTCAGCGCCACCCGCTCGATGAACTCCATCTTCCCGCCCATGTGCTCGACCCGGTCGTCGCGCAGCCGCACGTCCAGGCGCAGCACCGCCTCCCGGGAGAACCCCTTGGCCCGGGTCCGCAGCGAGGGGGTGGTGGACCCCGGCTCCCGGTGGAACTCGACCTGGGTCCGGGTCGCCTTCACCCGGACCGGCAGCGGCGGCATGTCGGTCAGGCTCCGGTTGAGGTGCGTGCCCACCGTCCGGATCAGTTCCTCGCGGCTGAGCCCGGTCAGCTCCCACCCGTTGCCCGCCAACATCCCGATCAGGCGGTCCACCGCCGCGGTCGGATCCACCGGCCGCGACTGGTACCCCTTGTCGAGCAGGCCGTCGACGACCCCGATACCCGGCCGTACCGGCTCCGGCGGGGGCTGCGTCCTCAGACCGACGGGCGTCGTCCCGTCGGGGCCCGGCACGAGCCGGTCGGGGACGAGTCCGGCGATGAACGCCCACAGGGCGGGGACCACGACCTTCTGCGCGGCGGGGACCGGCAGCAGCACGGCCGTGTGGTCGTCGGTGCCGGGGGTCCGCGG
>NZ_JBJJBV010000450.1:0-3210 GCF_045446735.1 Nocardiopsis protaetiae | reverse complement strand
CCGCACGACTCTATGCTGGGCCGGTGCGTCTACGTCGGGCTGATGCGCAGGCTCGCGATGCGGCCGTCGCGCAGGTGGAAGGTCATCGGCCCGGTGCCGTTGTAGCCGTCGCCGGTCACCGTGAGCACCACGACGTGGCTGTCGGGGTCGGGCCCGGGCCCGCTGGAGACGACCTCGAAGTGCGACCGCTTCCCGATGTTGTCGGTGCGGTCCCAGGCGCGCACCCCGTCGCGGCCGTGGAACTCCCGGCCCCAGTCGTTCAGGTAAGCGTCCTCGGTGAACGCGGCGGCGAAGGCCTCCGTGTCCCCGGCGTTGGTCGCGTCCACGAAGGCGCGGATCGGCGCGGGCAGGTCGGTGGACATGGTCTCTCCCCTCACTCCTGTGTCCCGGTCAGGACCGGACGGTGAGCAGGTCGTCGAGCCCGACCCGGCCCAGGAACTCGCCGCGGACGCGGTCGGCGACCCCGGAGACCTCCTCCGAGCCGTCGTCCACCGGGTCGATGTGCACCCGGTGGGGGCGCTCCCCGCGCGGCAGGGCCACGATGCGGGCGATCTCGTCGGAGACCAGCGAGACGTCCGCGTTCTCCGGGGCCAGGGCGGCGAGCTTCCCGGCGACCTGCTCGACCAGGCCCGGGTAGCGCTCCCCGTACTCCGCCTCCACGGCGGTGTCGGCCGGGTGCCCGGAGTGGGCGAAGTGGTCGGTGCCGGAGGTGAACGACCCCGGGACGACGATGGACGTCTCCACGCCCCAGCGGGCGAGCTCGGCCGCGTAGGACACCGCGAGGGAGTCCATGCCCGCCTTGGCCGCGAAGTACGGGGCCAGGTAGGGCGGGGTCCCGCCCTTGACGCTGGAGCTGGACACCCAGAGCACGAGCCCCTCGCTGCGGCGCCGCATGCCGGGCAGGACGGCGCGGTTGACCCGCTGGGTGGACAGCACGTTCACGTCGTACAGCTCGGCGAGCTGCTCGGGGGTGAACGCCTCGGCGGGCCCGGTGACCATGTGCCCGGCGTTGTGGACGAGCACGTCGACGCGGCCGTGCCCGGCCTCGACAGCGGCGACGGCGGCGTCCACGGAGGCCTGGGAGCTGACGTCGAGCTCGACGGCGCGCAGGTCCACGCCGTGTTCCTCGGAGTACGCGGCGGCCTCGCGCACCCGGGGCGCGTTGCGGTCCGCGGTCTCGCGCATGCCCGCGTACACGGTGTGCCCGGCGTCGGCGAGCGCGCGGGCGGTGAGGGCCCCGAAACCGCTGGAGGCCCCGGTGATGACGATGACGTTGCTCATGGCCGGCCTGCTTTCTGATCTCTGGGAGGGTGGGCGGCCGGCCTCAGGCCAGGCCGCCGTTGGTGTAGAGGGTCTGGCCGTTGACCCAGCGGGCCGGTCCGGCGAGGAAGGCCACCGACTCCGCGATGTCCTCGGGCCGTCCCAGCCGCTCCAGCGGTGCGGCCTTGGCGAGCGCGTCGATCTCGGCCTCGGACTTGCCCTCCAGGAAGAGGGGAGTGGCGGTGGGGCCGGGGGCGACGGTGTTGACGGTGATGTCCCGGCCGCGCAGCTCGCGCGCGAGGACCAGGGTGATGCCCTCCACGGCGCGCTTGCTCGCGACGTAGGGGCCGTAGCCGGGGAACTGCAGGCGCGAGACGCTGGTGGAGACGTTGATGATCGCCCCGCCCGCGCGCACCCGCCGAGCCGCCTGCTGGGAGACCACGAAGGTGCCGCGGATGTTGGTGCGGTGCATCCGGTCCAGGGCGTCCAGGTCGAAGTCCGCGATCGGGCCCAGGACCATGATCCCGGCGGTGTTGACGACGACGTCGACGCCGCCGAAGGCCTCCTCGGCCGCGTCGAACGCGGCGGCCACGGCGTGCTCGTCGGCGACGTCGCCCGCGACGGCGATGGCGCGCCCGCCCGCCCCGGTGACGGCGCCGACGACGGCGTCGGCCCGGTCCTTGTTCCCGGCGTAGTGGACGGCGACGGCGATCCCGTCGGCGGCCAGGCGCTCGGCGACGGCGCGGCCGATGCCGCCGGAGCCGCCGGTGACGAGGGCGACGCGATCGGTACCCGTGGTGCTCATGTCCTTCATCCCCTTGGTCCCATCAAATGGACGGTGAGTCCATATAACCTCGAAATGAACGCAGAGTCCATATATCTGCATGTGATGCAGGTCACATTGTGGGGATTCGTGAGCCCTGCTTCTGAATCGCAGAGAATCCCCCTGTTGGACTTCCCCCGGTCCGGACTCCTAACGTCGTGACCGCCGGATCGAAAGGAAGCCCGTGAAGACCCTCACCCTGCCCGGGACGGACATCACCGCCCCCAACGTCGTCCTCGGCCTGATGCGCATCGCCGAGAAGAGCGACGACGAGATCCGCACCCTCGTGCGCACCGCCCGGGACGCGGGCATCGACTTCGTCGACCACGCCGACATCTACGGCCGCACCCTGCACGAGTGCGAGCGCCGCTTCGCCGAGGCGATGCGCCTCACCCCGTCCGAACGCGACGCCGTCACCATCCAGACCAAGGTCGGCATCGTCCCGGAGGGGCCGTACTTCGACTACTCCTACGAGCACATCGTCGCGTCCGTCGAGGGCTCGCTGAACGCCCTGGACACCGACCGCGTCGACATCCTGCTGCTGCACCGGCCCGACGCCCTCGTCGAGCCCGAGGAGGTCGCCCGGGCGTTCGACGAGCTGGAGGCGGCCGGAAAGGTCCGCGCCTTCGGGGTCTCCAACCACACGCCCCGCCAGATCGACCTGCTGCGCCGGTACGTGCGCCAGCCCATCGTGGTGAACCAGCTCCAGCTGTCGATCACCCACGCGCCGATCATCGCCCAGGGCGTGGCCGCCAACATGCTCGGGGAACCGCAGTCGGCCACCCTGGACGGCGGCGGGGTCCTGGACCACGCCCGGCTGCACGACATCACCGTGCAGGCCTGGTCGCCGTTCCAGGCCGGGTTCTTCAACGGGGTCTTCCTCGGCTCGCCCGAGTACCCGGAGCTGAACGCGGTCATCGACCGGCTCGCCGCGAAGTACGGCGTGCCGCCGATCGCCGTCGCCACCGCCTGGATCACCCGCCACCCCGCCCGCATGCAGGTCGTGCTGGGCACCACCACCCCCGAGCGGGTGACCGGGGCGGCCCAGGGCTCGGACCTGCCCCTGACCCGCCCGGAGTGGTACGAGCTGTTCCGCGCCGCGGGCCACCGCGTCCCCTGAACCCGGA
>NZ_JBJJBV010000045.1:0-31486 GCF_045446735.1 Nocardiopsis protaetiae | reverse complement strand
CCGCCCCTTCGTGTTCCGCGCGCCCCCGCCGGGAGTGCTAGAGCTTCCCGTCGGGCAGCGGCGACAGGTGTTCGGCGACCAGGTCGCTCACGGTCGTGAGCGCCGCGGCCGGGGGACCGTAGGAGGTCGGGATCAGCAGCTCGACGTAGGCCTCGTGGCCGACCGCCGTGAAGACCGTGGGGGCGTCGGCCGGCTCGGACAGCCACGGCACCCCGTTGACCTCTTCGAGCAGGGAGTCCGGGGCCAGCGCCACCGGCCGCTCCACCCCGCAGCGCAGGCCGATCGCCGGGTCGCCCCAGGCGGCGGTCAGGTCGGAGGCGGGCCGGACGTCGATGCGCTCGGCGTCCATCAGGGTGTCCGGGAGGTCGGCGACCAGAGCCGCGCACATCTCCTCGGCCGCGGCGTCGGGCAGCGGCGGCTCCATGCGCACCGTCGGCGCCCCGCACCCCGCGACGGCGCCCAGGAGGGCGAGCGCCGGGAGGAGCTTCGGGATCTGCCGCAGGGGTACGCGCACCACGTGCTCCGGAAAGGATCGGGTCAGATGTTGACGATCGGACAGGTGAGTGTCCGGGCGATCCCCTCCAGACGCTGGATCCGGGCCACCACCAGCGACCCCAGCGCATCCACGTCGTCGGCCTTGGCCTGGACGATCACATCGTAGGGGCCGGTCACGTCATGGGCCTCCACGACCCCCTCGATGCCCCGGATGCGGTCGGCGACCTCGGCGGCGCGGCCGACCTCGGTCTGGATCAGGATGTATGCCTGCACCATGTGTACTCCTTCGTGCATGCCGGGTACGGGAGCACCCGACGGTGAGGCCGATGACGAACGTGTGACGAACGTGGGTCTAGACCACCGCGCCGGAGCGTCACCGTACCCTGTTCCCTGTGCAGAACACCATTGGGGGCCTGGGTGAGTTCGCTCTGATCAGACGCGTGACGAGCCAATTCCCCAGGACGGACGATGTAATCCTCGGTCCGGGCGACGATGCGGCCGTGGTCGCGGCGCCCGACGGCAGGACCGTGGCCACCACGGACCTGCTGGTCGAGGGGCGCCACTTCCGGCGCGACTGGTCCACGGCCCGTGACGTCGGCCACCGGGCGGTGGCGCAGAACTTCGCCGACGTCGTCGCCATGGGCGCCCGCCCCACCGGACTGCTCATCGGTTTCGCCGCCCCCGCCGACCTGCCCCTGGAGTGGGCCGAGGAGTTCACGCTGGGTGTGCGCGACGAGTGCGCGGTCGCGGGCGGCGCGGTGGTGGGCGGCGACACCGTCGGCTCCGACACCCTCACCATCGCGATCACCGCGCTGGGCGACCTCCAGGGCCGGGCCCCGGTCCGCCGCGACGGCGCCCGCCCCGGCGACGTCGTCGCCTACACCGGGCACCTGGGCCTGTCCGCCGCCGGGCTGGCCCTGCTCACCGCCGGGACCGACGGGCCCGCCGCCTGCCTGGACGAGCACCGCAGGCCCTCCCCGCCCTACGCGGCCGGCCCCGAGGCCGCCCGGCTGGGCGCCACCGCCATGCTCGACGTCAGCGACGGCCTCGCCCAGGACCTGGGCCACGTGTGCCGGGCCTCGGGGGTGCGCATCGACCTGGACCCGGACCTGCTGCGCCCCGAGCCCGCGCTGACCGAGGCCGTGCGCGTCCTGGGCGGGGAGCCCGGGCGGGCCCTGGCGTTCATGGTCTCCGGGGGAGAGGACCACGCCCTGGCCGCGACCTTCCCGGCCGGGGCCGACCTGCCCGGTCACTGGCACCGCATCGGCGTCGTTCTCCCGGCCGAGGGGGAGGAACGGCAGGTCACCGTTGCGGGGGTGGTCCCCGAACACACCGGCTGGGATCATTTCCCCGGAGAATGAGCGCGTTTGGATTTGTCTGTTTTGGCTCGCACGCTAGGCTTGCGGCCGAGAATCGCCCGGTCCCGTTCTCACGAGCGGCGGCCACCGGGCAGGACGATCGGTATCCGATCCCGGGGAGAGGCGGTCCATGGGGCGGCACGGCCAGCGGCAGGGCACCCGTCGCGGTGCGCACCGCAGCGAGCCCGCTGACACCGGGGCGCTGCGGCGGCTGGGCGGCCTCATCGAGAGCACCGTTCCCAAGCGTGTGGAGCCCCCGCGCCTGCTCAACGTCCTGGTCGTCTCCGGTGTGATCCTGGGCCTGCTCCTGTTCGGCTACAGCACCACCCAGATCTACCTCCAGTTCGGCGGCGCCCCCGGGGGCACCACGCAGAACCCGAACACCCAGGACGGGGCGGACCCCAGCGGCGACGTCACCCCCGAACCCGAGGCCGGGGCCGGGTCGCCCGCGCCGCAGACCCAGGCGGGCACCGAGCCCACCACCGTCTCCTACCGCATCGTGGAGTCGAGCGCGTCGGGCTTCAGCGGACACGTCACCGTCACCAACACCTCCCGCGTCACGCTCGACGCCTGGGAGCTGGCCCTGGCGTTCAAGGACGCCGAGGTCACCCATGTCGAGGGCGCCGACTGGGAGGCCATCGACGACGGCATCCTGGCCCGCCAGCCCGGCGGCGCCGACAAGCTCGAACCCGGGGAGAGCGCCTCGCTCACCTTCCAGGCCCTGGGCACGGCGCAGAGCCCGATCCGCTGCTCCCTCAACGGGCACATCTGCCGGCTGTGAGCGGCCCGGCCCCCGCCGGGCGGTGCCGTTCCCGGCACCGGTGCCGGTCCCGGACACGGCGAAGGCCCCCCGACCGGAGTCGGAGGGCCTCGAAGACCTGTCAGGGGCGGTGCTCCCTAGCGGGTCACCTTGCCGGCCTTGATGCACGAGGTGCAGGCGTTCACGCGCTTGGGCGTGCCACCGACACGGGTGCGGACGGTCTGGATGTTGGGGTTCCAGCGGCGGCGGGTGCGACGGTGCGAGTGGGAAACACTGTTACCGAACCCTGGTCCCTTGCCGCAGACGTCGCAGACGGAAGCCACGGTAACTCCATTCAAGTGTTCGGGATCGCGCACGTCGCCGCACGCGAAGGTTCAACCGGCCGAAAGAGGCCGGGCGGACAGGCCGGCGCGAACGCCAACCGTGGAAGAGTACACGAGGGGAGGTAAAACGCCCCGCGTGCGCCGACGGAACGCGATGCCGCCGGAAGGACCATCGACAGCCGCCACGCGGGCATGGCGGAAACACGATGAACTCCCACGAGTATAGCCCCGCCGGAGACGGCGGCGGACATCCGTGCCTTCGGCCCCGTCCCGGGAGAATGCCGACCCGCCCGCCGTCCCGCCGCCGGTCCGCCCGCCGCCCCGCTTCCCGGAGTCGCGGCCGAGCGTCGCAGTGGGGCACTAGCGTTGCCTGTGACCGGCGATCCTGAAGAGGAAGACCATGAGCACCTGGGACGAACCGCTGGGCCGGGGCCCGCTGCGCGGCAAGACGGCCAAGGCCCTGGAGGAGAAACTCGGCCTCCACACCCTCGGCGACCTCCTGCGCTACTACCCGCGCCGCTACGACCGACGCGGCGACCTCACCGACCTGGCCCTGCTGCGCGAGGGCGAGCAGGCCACCGTGCAGGCCCGCGTCCTGGACGCCAAGCGGCGCACCGTCCCGCCCCGGCAGGGGCGGCGGCGGATGGACCTGCTGGAGGTCGTCGTCACCGACGGCCCCGGGCGGCTGCACCTCACCTTCTTCAACCAGGGCGCCTACCACCAGGGGCGGCTCGTCCCCGGGCGGCTGGCCATGTTCTCCGGGCGGGTCAGCACGTTCAAGGGGCGCCGCCAGCTCGACCACCCGCAGTACGAGCTCCTGGACGAGGACGGATCCGAGGTGGACCGGGCCCGCGCCTACGCCGACGAGCTCATCCCCGTCTACCCGGCGGTCAAGGGCATGGACTCGGCCACCATCGGGCGCGCCGTCGAGGTCGCCCTGAACGTCGCGGACGACCTGCCCGACCCGCTGCCGCCCGCCGTGCTCGGCGGCCGGATCGCTGTCGCCGACGCCCTGCGGAAGATCCACCGGCCGCAGAGCGACCAGGACATCGGGTCCGCCCGCCGCCGTCTGAAGTGGGACGAGGCGTTCGTCCTGCAACTGGCGCTGGCCCGCCGGCGCCGCGACGCCGAGAGCCTGCCCGCGGTGCCCCGGCCCGGCGCCGACGACGGCCTCCTGGACGCGTTCGACGCGCAGCTGCCGTTCACCCTCACAGACGGCCAGCGCGAGGTCGGCGGCCTGCTCGCCGACCGGCTCGACTCCGCCCACCCCATGCACTGCCTGCTCCAGGGCGACGTGGGCGCGGGCAAGACCCTGGTGGCGCTGCGGGCCATGCTCCGCGTGGTGGACTCCGGCGGCCAGGCCGTCATGCTCGCCCCCACCGAGGTGCTGGCCCAGCAGCACCACCGCTCCATCGGCGCCATGCTCGGCGCCCTGGGCCGGGCCGGGCAGATCGACGGCGCCGAGCAGGCCACCCGGATCGCCCTGCTCACCGGCTCCATGGGCGCCGCCGCCCGGCGCTCGGCCCTGCTGGACGCCGCCTCCGGGGCCGCCGGGATCGTGGTCGGCACCCACGCCCTGCTCCAGGAGCACGTGTCCTTCGCCGACCTGGGCCTGGTGGTGGTCGACGAGCAGCACCGGTTCGGCGTGGAGCAGCGCGACGCCCTGCGGGCCAAGGCCGCCGACGGCCGCCCGCACGTGCTGGTGATGACCGCCACGCCCATCCCGCGCACCGTCGCCATGACCGTCTACGGCGACCTCGACGTGGTCGCCCTCACCCAGCTGCCCGCCGGGCGCGCCCCGGTGTCCACCCACGTGGTCCCGGCCAAGGACAAACCGCACTACCTCGCCCGGGCCTGGGAGCGGATCCGCGAGGAGGCGGGCAAGGGCCACCAGGCCTTCGTGGTGTGCCCGCGCATCGGCGACGGCGAGTCCCCCGAGGACGCCCAGGGCGCGGGGGAGGAGGGCGAACGCGCCCCGCTGGCGGTGCTGGAGGTCGCCGCCCAGCTGGCGCAGGGCCCGCTGTCGGACCTCAAGGTGGAGGCGCTGCACGGGCGGATGGCCCCCGACGACAAGGACGCGGTGATGGGCCGCTTCTCGGCCGGCACCACCGACGTGGTGGTGTCCACCACCGTCATCGAGGTCGGCGTCGACGTGCCCAACGCCACTGTGATGGTCATCATGGACGCCGACCGGTTCGGGGTCTCCCAGCTGCACCAGCTGCGCGGCCGCGTCGGCCGCGGCAACCTGCCGGGTCTGTGCCTGCTGGTCACCGAATCCGAGGAGGGCTCGCCCGCCCGGGAGCGGCTCGACGTGGTCGCCTCGACCACCGACGGGTTCGTGCTCTCCCAGGAGGACCTGCGGATGCGCCGCGAGGGCGACGTGCTGGGCGACGCCCAGTCGGGCCGCTCCAGCCTGCGCCTGCTCACCCTGCTCAAGGACGAGAAGGTCATCGAGGAGGCCCGCGAGCGCGCCGCCTCCTACCTGGAGGAGGACCCGGAGCTGACCGCCCACCCGCCGCTGGTCCGCGCCCTGGAGGAACTGCTCCCGGAGGAGCGCGCCGAATACCTCGACAAGGCCTGAGCTGTGCTTGCTTTGGGCCTCCGCTTCGCTTCGGCCCACCCGTCGCCCACCACCACCCTCAACGGACGGCCTGACGGCCGCGGCCTTGCTACCTGGCTCGGCGCCACCAGAAGGCGGGAATGGGTTTCAGGAGGCACAGCGGCCCCTCCGGCGCAGTCCTCGCCCGCCCGTCGCCCACCGCCACCCTCAACGGATGGCCTTCGGCCACAGACCTCTCCTCGAAGACCGCTTCTCCGGGGCCTCCAGAACCCCGCCGGCGCCTCGCTGCTCCGGTTTTCAGGCCGTGTAGTGGGCGTACCAGAGGACGGCCTCGCCGTAGCCGCGCTTGCGGTCGCGGGTGAGGCCGGCGGGCCAGGCGGGCTCGGGGGTGCGCTTGGAGCGCTCCACCACCACCAGCGCGCCGTCGGCCAGCCACTTGCGGGAGACCAGGTCGGCGAGCACCGCGGCGATCTCCTCGTCGGTGACCGCGTACGGCGGGTCCGCCACCACCAGGTCGTAGGGCTCGCCCGCGTTGTCCTGGGCGAGCACCCGCTCCACCCGGTCGGCCGACAGCCGGGCGCCGGGCAGGCCCAGCGCGTCGATGTTGTCCCGCACCACCTGGGCGGCCCTGCGGTCGGCCTCCACCAGCAGCGCGTGGGCGGCGCCCCGGGACAGGGCCTCCAGGCCGATGGCCCCCGAACCCGCGTACAGGTCCATCACCCGCAGCCCCGACAGCGGGCCGAGGTCGGACTGGGCGGAGGCGAACAGGGCCTCGCGGGCCCGGTCGCTCGTGGGGCGGGTGGTGCGGCCGTCGGGGACGGAGATCCGGCGCCCCCCGGCCGTTCCGGCGATGATGCGGCTCATGGCACCACCGTAGCCAAGACGCCGCGCCCCCCGGACGCCCCGGCGCGCCTCCTCCCGCGGTGGGGCCGATGGGGGGAAAGTGTCCACTAAGCGGAGGTTGCCCGAATAGGTGTACGGGGCGACCCCTACGATCTCGGTACCCGAACGCCATGACCGAAAGGGGCGATCCACCGTGCGCCGTGCCGTCTGCCCGGGTTCCTTCGATCCGGTGACCTACGGTCACATCGACATCATCGGCCGGGCGGCCAAGCAGTACGACGAGGTCGTCGCCGCTGTGCTCAACAACGTGAACAAGAAGGGCCTGTTCACGGTCCCCGAGAAGCTCGACATGCTCCGCGTGGGCACCGAGGACCTGGCCAACGTGCAGGTCGCCGAGTTCGACGGCCTCCTCGTCGACTACTGCCGCGCCAACGGCATCGACACCATCGTGCGCAGCCTCCGCTCGGTCAGCGACTTCGACTACGAGCTCCAGATCGCCCAGATGAACTACCGCCTGTCCGGGGTGGAGACGGTGTTCATGACGGCGAACCCGCAGTACTCGTTCCTGTCCTCCAGCCTGGTCCGCGAGATCGCCCAGTACCACGGCGACGTCTCCAACCTGGTCACGCCCTACGTCCAGGACCGCCTGCGCGAGAAGTACACCGCGAACGGCTGACACCGCGGGCCTTTCCGGGGCTGATTTGGGTGCTCGGGGACGTGATGGGTAGAATCCAGGTTCGACCATGTGCGTCGCCGTCTTCGGCGTGCGCGCGGGCCGGTCCCGGTGGGGCCGCCCGGCTCCCGGAAACCTCGTGAAAGTCCGATGACCCTGTCTCGTCTCAATCCCCGTGACCCGTTCGTGGTCGACACCCAGGCGCTGGGCCGCCAGCCGGGGTCGATGCGGACGGTCCAGCGCATCGTGACCGTCCCCGAGGCGTTCGAGAACGCGATGGCCGCCGTGCCCCAGGGCCGCGAGCTGGAGCTCGACCTGCGCCTGGAGGCGGTGATGGAGGGCGTCCTCGTCACCGGGAGCGCGCGCGGACAGATCACGGCCGAGTGCTCCCGCTGCCTGGACCCCCTCTCGGAGGACTTCGAGGCGGGCTTCCAGGAGATGTTCCGGTACCCCGCCGACGAGGACGCCTCCCATCAGGAGGACCTGGAAGCGGACGACGACGATGAGGACTACTATCTAGAGGGCGACCTGCTCGACCTCGAACCCGTGGTCCGAGACGCCGTCGTCCTCGCCCTCCCGCTCTCGCCGCTGTGCGACCCGGATTGCCCGGGCCTGTGCTCGGAGTGCGGTGCCCGACTCGCCGACGCCGGTCCCGACCACGGTCACGGCGACCGGGTCGACCCCCGCTGGGAGGCGCTCCGCAACCTCGCGGAGCAGCCCGGCGAGTGACAACAGCCCTTCCCCGTGCACCACGGGGATGATCCCGGCCCCGTGCCGGGCGCCCCGTTCTACGGAGCACGCCCCGCCGCGCGCGGGGTTGACCAGATAAGACCTCCCGCGATCCGCGCGGGGGTGACCCAGGAGGATTGAAGTGGCCGTCCCGAAGCGGAAGATGTCGCGGAGCAACACCCGGACCCGCCGTTCCCAGTGGAAGGCGTCGCGCCCGGTGCTGGTCAACTGCCCGCGCTGCCGTGACCCCAAGCAGCCCCACGTCGCCTGCCCGACCTGCGGCACCTACAACAACCGCCAGGTCGTCAACCCGGCCTAAGGCGTATGACAGGTCTCCGGGTCTCCGAACCCGGCTCCTGCCCACGGGGCGGGTCCGTATCACGGACCCGCCCCGACCGCTGTCCGCGGGCGGCGGGGGAGGCGCGGACGGGCCGGGATTTGTAGAGTGTCATCGAGGGGCGGCCCCGGGCCGTCCCCGCCCCGTCTACCGTCCACGCGACGGCCGGCCCGCGGACCGCATCGGAGTTCCCGAGTTCGTGGTGGCCGCCGGGGGAGCGGGTGCCGTGTCCGGCGCCGGGCTCCCGCGACGTTCACCTCGTTTTCGAGCACCCTGGTCGGGCCGTGCGCCCGCGACCGCGCACGCGCGCCGCACCGGCGTGCCCGAACAGGGAAGTGAAACGAGTGGCCACCCAGCTCTCCTCCGCCGAGGCCAAGGCGTTCCACCAGGCCATCGGGGTCGAGGTCGACCCCAAGATCCTGGTCCGCGCGCTGACCCACCGCTCCTACGCCTACGAGAAGGGCGGGCTGCCCACCAACGAGCGCCTGGAGTTCCTGGGCGACTCCGTGCTCGGCCTGGTGGTCACCGACACGCTGTTCCGCAAGCACCCCGACCTGCCCGAGGGCCAGCTGGCCAAGCTGCGCGCCGCCGTCGTCAACATGCGGGCGCTGGCCGACGTGGCCCGCGGCCTGGGCATCGGCGCCTACATCCGGCTGGGCCGCGGCGAGGAGGGCACCGGCGGGCGCGACAAGTCGTCGATCCTGGCCGACACCCTGGAGGCCATCATCGGCGCGGTCTACCTGGACCGCGGCCTGGACACCGCCTCGGAGTTCGTGCACCGGCTGTTCGACCCGCTGATCGCGACCGCCTCCGGGCTGGGCGCGGGCCTGGACTGGAAGACCTCGCTCCAGGAGCTGACGGCCGCCGAGATGCTGGGCGTGCCCGAGTACCACGTGGACGAGTCCGGCCCCGACCACCAGAAGACGTTCCGGGCCACGGTCCGCGTCGCGGGGGAGAGCTACGGCCTGGGCGAGGGCCGCAGCAAGAAGGAGGCGGAGCAGCAGGCCGCCGAGTCCGCCTGGAAGGCGATCAAGGCCCGATCCGAGGCCGCCGGAAACGGAAAGAAGTAGGTTCTCCCGATGCCCGAGTTGCCCGAGGTCGAGGTCGTCCGCAGGGGACTGGCCGACCACGCCGTGGGACGCGCCGTCGCCGGGGTGGAGGTCCTGCACCCGCGCGCCGTGCGCAGGCACGCCCCCGGCCCCGCCGACTTCGCGGCCCGCCTGGAGGGGCGCACCCCCACGGCCGCGCTGCGCCGCGGCAAGTACATGTGGCTCACCCTCGACGACGGGTCGATGCTCCTGGCGCACCTGGGGATGAGCGGTCAGCTGCTGGTCCAGCCGCAGGGCAAGCCGGACGAGAAGCACCTGCGGGTGCGGCTGCCGCTGTCGGACGGCAACGAGCTGCGGTTCGTCGACCAGCGGACCTTCGGCCACCTGATGGTGGACGGGCCGGGGGAGCGGGCGGACGTGCCGGCGGCGGTGGACCACATCGCCCTGGACCCGCTGGACGCCGCGTTCGTCCCGGAGGAGTTCGTGCGGGCGCTGCGCGCCAGGGACACCGAGGTCAAGCGGGCGCTGCTGGACCAGTCGCTGATCAGCGGCGTGGGCAACATCTACGCCGACGAGGCGCTGTGGCGGGCCGGGCTGCACGGGCGGCGCGGCACCCGGGGGCTGACCCGGGCGCAGGCCGGCGAGCTGCTGGGGCACGTGCGCGACGTGATGACGGAGGCGCTGGCGGTGGGCGGCACCACGTTCGACGGGCTGTACGTCAACGTCAACGGCGAGAGCGGCTACTTCGCCCGGGGCCTCAACGCCTACGGGCGGGAGGACCGGCCGTGCGGCCGGTGCACCACTCCGCTGGTGCGGGAGTCGTTCATGAACCGCTCCTCGTTCAGCTGCCCCTCCTGCCAGAAGCCGCCGCGGCGGTCCCGCACCGCCTGATCCCGCCGCCCGCCGCGCGGTCCGGCCGCACCCCTTGATCGGGCTGTGACGGCGGGCTGTGACGGGTGGGGCAGGTGGGGTTCTGGGGGGTCGAACGGCCCGCAGAACCGACCGGTGAGGAAAGTGTCTCCCCAAGGTAAGGAAGAGGAACGGTCAATGAGCGGCGACGACGAGGTCGTCCGGCTGACCGCGTGGGTGCGCGGTCATGTCCAGGGTGTGGGTTTCCGCTGGTGGACGCGGGCCCGGGCGCTGGAACTGGGGCTGACCGGGGCCGCCACCAACCTCGCCGACGGCCGTGTCGAGGTCGTCGCGGAGGGTCCCCGGCAGGCCTGCGAGGCGCTTCTTGAACGCCTCAGGGGCGATGGAACACCCGGCCGTGTGGACTTTGTGGTCGAACGTTGGGGTCCGATCGGGGGGACGTTCACCGGTTTCGTCGAACGGTGAGTATCCTGGACGGGTAACGCGATTCGATCGCACCCCGCGACCGCGACGGTCGGAACCGAAGGCTCGTGGCAGGGTCTCGTGGGGTGTGGCGGCCATCATCGTGCGTTCCCGCGCGTCTGCGGCCAGAGCCGGGGGTGGTCCTCTTCGTATCGTGTTACCACCACCTGCCCGGAATTCTCACTCCGGGTCATGGCGGTTACCGACTGTTTGTAATCCAATCTTGACCAGTGACGCGCCTAGTGAGACTCTGGAAGGCACACCGCGCAACACTTCCACCCGCGTGGAAGCAACGTCCATGAACGCGAACCAGCACGTCATGGAAAACAAATCCCGCGGGGTGTCGCATGCGCAAAATCACAACTGGTCACTCAGTGTGGAGGACCCACATCATGGCGAAGGCTCTGTTTGGCCACGTCGGCGGCTCCGACCCTCGTATGGTTCAGGAGATGCGACGGCTTCAGAAGCGGGTGCGCGACCTCGAAGCCGAGGTCAGCCGGCTTCAGGCGCGCAACGACCAGCTCGACATGGCGGTCAGCGACGTCACGGCGGCGACCGACCGCGAGCCCGCGCTCGCCTGATCCGCGTGTTCCGCGCCCGGTGATGACCGGCCGCGCACGCCGCGCTCGAATCCAGGGGTGGGGACGCCGTTCCGCAGTATCGTCCAGGCGTCCCTAGAATCCCTGCCGGTGGACTTCCACCGGATCCACAAGTCCATCGAGCCGCAGTCTTTCCTTTTCCATTGCGGCCTCTTTTCCTTTAGTACCCGGCGGACCCCGTCACAACCCTCCGTGTCCGCCGGTGATCCCCCCTCCTTTTTCCTCCCGTGAAAGCCGGGAGGAAACGTACGAATACGCGACGCGCGGGGCGGAGCCACTCCGCCCGGCGACGCGTCCCCCACCGGCACACCGCGCCGATCCCCGCACCCCTGTCACCTCTTCGTGGCACCCTTGTACGGGTCGGCCCGCGTTCCCCTCCTCACGGAACCGCGGCGCGAACGCTCGGTGGCCACTGCGGGAGGTGTGGGTGTATCTGAAGAATCTGACGCTGCGCGGCTTCAAGTCGTTCGCGTCGGCCACCACCCTGCGCTTCGAACCGGGCATCACCTGTGTGGTGGGCCCCAACGGCTCGGGCAAGTCCAACGTCGTCGACGCCCTGTCCTGGGTGATGGGCGAGCAGGGCGCCAAGTCGCTGCGCGGCGGCAAGATGGAGGACGTCATCTTCGCGGGGACCTCCACCCGCCCCGCGCTGGGCCGCGCCGAGGTCAGCCTCACCATCGACAACACCGACGGCGCCCTGCCCATCGACTACACCGAGGTCACCATCAAGCGGACCATGTTCCGCAACGGCGGCTCGGAGTACGCGATCAACGGCGACACCTGCCGCCTCCTCGACATCCAGGACCTGCTCAGCGACTCCGGCATCGGCCGCGAGATGCACGTCATCGTCGGCCAGGGCCAGCTCGACACCGTCCTGCACGCCGGCCCAGAGGAGCGCCGCTCGCTGATCGAGGAGGCCGCGGGCATCCTCAAGCACCGCAAGCGCAAAGAGAAGGCGATCCGCAAGCTCAACGCGATGCAGGGCAACCTGGACCGGGTCACCGACCTCACCGCCGAGCTGCGCCGCCAGCTCAAGCCGCTGGGCCGCCAGGCCGAGCTGGCCCGCCGGGCCGCCGTCATCCAGGCCGACCTGCGCGACTCCCGGCTGCGGCTGCTCGCCGACGACATCGTCACCCTCACCGGGCAGCTCGCCAAGGAGGAGGCCGACGAGAAGGACGTCCTGCGCCGCCGGGCCGCGGTGGAGGCCTCCCTCGCCCAGGCCCAGGAGCGCGAGTCCGAGCTGGACGCCCAGGCCGCCGAGGCCGCCCCCGCCCTGGCCCGCGCCACCGAGACCTATCACGCGCTGTCCCGGCTCACCGAGCGCCTGGACGCCGTGCGCGGACTGGCCGCCGAACGCTTCCGCAACCTCGCCGCCGTCGGCGACGAGCCCGCCCACCGGCGCGACCCCGAAGAACTGGAGATGGAGGCCGAGGAGGCCGCCGCCCAGGAGGAGGAGCTGCTCGCCCGGCTGGACGAGGCCCGCGAGGTCCTGGAGACCGCCGTCACCGAGCGCAGCGCCGCCGAGGACGCCCTGTACCGCGAGGAGAAGCGGCTGGAGGCGGCCGGCCGGGCCGCCGCCGAGCGCCGCGAGCAGCTGGTCCGCCTGTCGGCGGGCGTCGAGGGGCTGCGCGGCCGCCTGTCCTCCGGCGAGGCCGAGATCACCCGGCTGGAGGAGGCCGCCGCCCAGGCCGCCGAACGCGCCGAGCAGGCCCAGGCCGAGTACGAGATGGCAGCCGAGGAGGCGGCCGGGCTCGACGAGGGCGACGCCGAGATGGACGCCGCCCAGGAGGAGGCCGCCGCCGCGCTGGCCGCGGTCGAGTCCGAGCTGAACCGGCTGCGCGACGCCGAGCGCTCCGCCGAGGGCGAGCGGGCCGCGCTGGCCGCCCGCAAGGAGGCCCTCGAACTCGGGCTGGCCGGCAGGGACGGCGCCGCCGCCCTGCTCGGCTCCGACCTGCCCGGACTGCTCGGCTCGCTGGCCGCCCTGGTCCAGGTGGAGCCCGGCCGGGAGGCCGCCGTGGCCGCCGCCCTGGGCGCGGCCGCCGGGGCCGTCGCGGTCGCCGACCCCGACACCGCCGTGGCCGCCCTCGAACTGCTGCGCGCCGAGGACGCGGGCCGGGCCGGGATCGTCATCGCCGGGGCCGTGCCCGCCGTGCCGCGCGCGGACTGGCCCCAGCCCCCGCCCGGCGTCCGCTACGCCGTGGACGCGGTCACCGCCCCCGAGCACCTGTCCGGGCCGGTCACCGCGCTGCTGGACCGGGTGCTGCTCGCCGCCGACCTGGCCGCCGCCCGCGACCTGGTCGCCAAGCTGCCCGGCGTGCGCGCCGTCACCCCCGACGGCGACGTCCTGGCCGGGGCGCTGGCCCACGGCGGCTCGGCCGCCGCGCCCAGCCTGCTGGAGGTCCAGGCCGCCGTCGACGAGGCCGCCGCCAAACTGGAGGCCGCCACCGAGGCCGCGGCCACCGCCGCCGAGGAGCTGGACGCGGCCAAGGCCGAACGCGCCGAGCTGTCCGCCCGGGTCCAGGAGCTGACCGCCCGCCGCCGCCAGGGCGAGCGCAAGCGCAACGAGACCGCCCAGCGCCTGGGCAAGCTCGGCGGGCAGGCCCGCTCCGCCGAGGCCGAGTCCGCGCGGTACGCCGCCGCGGCCGCCAAGGCCGCCGCCGCCCGCACCGAGGACGTCGAGAAGCTGGCCCGCCTGGAGGAGCGGCACGCCGAGGCCGAGGAGATGGCCGCCTCCCTGGAGGAGGAGGCCCCCGACCCCGAGGTGCGCGACGAGCTGTCCGCGCAGGCCTCGCGCGCCCGCGCCGCCGAGATGGAGCGCCGCCTGGCGGTGCGCACCGCCGAGGAGCGGGCCCGCGCCGTCGCGGGCCGCGCCGAGCAGCTGCTCGCCCAGGCCGCCGAGGAGCGCCGGGCCGCCGAGCGCGCCGCGCAGCGCCGCGCCCTGCGCGGGGCGCAGGCCACCCTCGCCGAGGCCGTCGCCGAGGGCGCCCGCCTGGCACTGGAGCGCATCGCCGCGTCCCTGGCCGCCGCCGAGTCCGAGCGGACCGCCGCCGAGGCGGGCAAGGAGGCGCGCGACGCCGAGCTGCGCACCGTGCGCGCCCGCGTCCGCGAGCTGTCCGTCGACCTGGAGAAGCTCACCGGTTCGGCGCACAGCGGCGAGATGGCCCGTGCCGAGCGCCGCCTGCGCCTGGAGCAGCTGGAGACCAAGGCGATGGAGGAGATGGGCGTGGACGTGCCCACGCTCGTCGCCGAGTACGGACCGACCGTGCCGGTGCCGCCACCCGCCGACGCGGGCGAGGACGGCGTTCCGGTGCCGTACGTGCGCGAGGTGCAGCTCAAGCGGGCCAAGGCGGCCGAGCGCCAGCTCAACCAGCTGGGCAAGATCAACCCGCTGGCGCTGGAGGAGTTCGCGGCCCTGGAGGAGCGGCACGCCTTCCTCAACGCCCAGCTGGAGGACCTCAAGAAGACCCGGCGCGACCTCATGGACATCGTCCAGGAGGTGGACGCCCGGGTGCAGGAGGTGTTCGCCTCCGCCTACCTGGACGTGGAGCGCGAGTTCTCGGCGATCTTCGGCCGGCTGTTCCCGGGCGGCGACGGGCGGCTGCTGCTCACGAACCCCGACGACATGCTCACCACCGGCATCGAGGTGGAGGCCCGCCCGCCCGGCAAGAAGGTCAAGCGGCTGTCGCTGCTGTCGGGCGGCGAGCGCTCGCTGACCGCGGTGGCGTTCCTGGCGGCGATCTTCAAGGCCCGCCCGTCGCCGTTCTACGTGATGGACGAGGTCGAGGCCGCCCTGGACGACACCAACCTCCAGCGGCTGCTGGTGATCTTCGAGGAGCTGCGGGCGTCCTCCCAGCTCATCGTCATCACCCACCAGAAGCGCACCATGGAGTCGGCCGACGCCCTGTACGGCGTCACCATGCAGGGCGACGGCATCTCCCAGGTCATCAGCCAGAAACTCGAACGCCCCGCCTGATATCCGCCCCGCCCGAGGGGTGCCTCGCCCGAGGGCCGCCCCGGCGGGGACACCCCCGCACACGGGAGCGGCCGCCCCCTCCCGGGGAGGGGGCGGCCGCGTTCGGGGGAGGGGTCAGCCCCGCTCGATGGTGATGACCGGGGAGGTCCAGGTCTCCCAGTGGTCGGGGTTGCCGGCGTCGCCGAGCGCCTTGAGGGCGCGCAGCTCCAGCCGGTACTCGCCGTTCTTCACGTCCTTGACGCTGCCGTGCGCGTCGACGTAGGTGCCGTCCCACACGTAGCTGTGGAACGAGGTCGGCGTGGCGTTGCGGCCGACGTGGTCGACCGACACCGCGATGTTGTTGCGCGGGTGGACCGGGCGGCCGGTCCGGTTGTCGATGATCACCAGCTCCAGCTTGGAGACGTGGTGGTCCAGGTGGGCGATGATGTACGGCACGTCGGGCAGGCCGTCCACCCACTCCAGGGTGTAGGTCCCGCCGTCGGCGCGGTTCTGGAAGGAGCCGCCGGAGGCGCACTCCAGGCCGTTGAACGCGGTGCAGGCGGTGATCGAGGTCAGCCAGGGCAGCCCGCTGTCGGTCGGGGTGACCGCGGTGATCTCCTGGTAGTTCCCGTTGTAGGCGGCGTAGGGGACCCGGAAGGTCTCGCCGTCGGCCTGGGACACCACCACGTACCCGCCGTAGATCATCTGCGTGTAGTCGCGGGCGGGCGGGGTCACGGTGACCTGGACGTCCACGGAGGCGCCCGCGGCGACGGTCACCTTGTCGGAGTCGAACGCCACGCCGGCGAAGCCGTCGTTGAAGCTCGGCGCGAAGGTGTTCCCGTGGGTGCCCAGCGCGGCCTCGTGGGACAGCTCGTAGACGGCCTCGTCGTCACCGTCGTTGGTGATGGTGACGGTCGCCGTGGTCGGACCCTCGGTCGCGCCCAGGGACAGCTTGCCCGGGGTGACCGTTGAGGCGGCCAGCACCGAGCCCGGGATGTCGAGCATGCCCGCGCCCTGGCGGTGGACGTTGTCCAGGAGGCCGAGGCCGGGGTTGCCCCACCAGGCCTTGGGGTCGGCGCTGTTCTGCAGGACGGTGCGCACCTCGTGCGCGTCCAGGTCGGGGCGGGCCTGTAGCAGCAGGGCCACGCCGCCCGCCACGTGCGGCGACGACATCGAGGTGCCGCTGATGGTGGCGTAGCTGCCCTTGGCGACCGGGTAGGTCGAGTTGATCAGACCGCCCGGGGCGCCGATGTCCGGCTTGACGGCCAGGTCGGCGGCCAGGCCGTAGGAGCTGAAGTTGCTGATCAGGCCGCCGGTCGGGTTGGGAACGGTGATGACCTCGTCGCTCCAGCTCAGGGTGACGGGCTCGTCGCCCTCCAGCAGTTCGAGCAGGTGCAGGCCGGAGTCGTTGGCGACGCCGACGGAGAACGCGCCGCGGTCCACGATGCCGCCGCCCGCGAACAGGCCGGGGACGTTGTTGTAGACGACGACGCCGGTGGCACCCGCGTCGACGGCGGCGTCGTACTTCTCGACGAAGGTGCAGTCGCCGCGGATGACGAGCGCGGTCTTGCCCGTCAGGTCGCCGACGGTGTCGCCCAGGGCGGTGCAGGCCCGGCCGGCCGCCGCGAGCGGGTCGGTCTCACCGGAGGTGGGGGGCTCGGCCGCCCCGCCCATGTTCATGTAGGCGACGGCCTGGCCGCTGGGGTTGGCCACCGCGGAGACGCTCTGGACGTGGGTGTTGTCGAAGGACGCGACGCCGATGACGTGCTCGCCCAGGCCGGGCGCGCCCGCCGAGTACAGGCCGGTGGCGCCCTCGTTGCCGATGGAGGCGACCACGACCATGCCCTGGTCGACCAGGTTGTCGGAGGCGGTGGCGGTCGGGTACTGCGGCCAGGAGTGGGAGGAGCCGATGCTCATGTTGAGCACGTCCATGTCGTCGGCCAGGGCCTGCTCCATGGCGGCGACCATGATGTCGGAGGTGGTGGAGCCGGCGCAGCCGAACACCTTGTAGGCGCCGAACACGACGTCGGGGGCCACACCGGTGACCTCGCCCTCGGCGCCGACGATGCCGGCGACGTGGGTGCCGTGGCCGTTGCAGTCCTGGGGGTCCTCGTCGGGGGCCGGGACGGCGTTCGGGTCCTGGGCGTTGAAGTCGTCGCCGACGAAGTCGTACCCGGCGACCACGCGGTCGTTGGGGAAGCCGCCGCCGCCCAGGTCGGGGTGGGTGTAGTCGACGCCGGTGTCCATGATGGCGACCCGGACGCCCTCGCCGGTCAGGCCGAGCTCGTTCTGGGCGATGTCGGCGCCGGTCATGGGGAGCGCGGTGTCGAGGTCGGGGACGTTCTCGTCCGCCTCGGGGATCTCATAGGTGACGACGGGGTAGATGGCCTGGACGCCGGGGATGGAGCGCGCGGTGCTGATCTGCGCGTCGTCCATCTCGACGGAGAAGCCGTTCCACAGGTCGGTGAAGGAGTGGCGTTCGTCGTACTCCAGGCCGAATTCCTCGGCCTCGGTGCGGAAATCGTCCTGTTCGGCGTCGACCTTCGCCGCGGAGGTGCCCTGGGTGGTGGGCGGGCTCTCCAGCTCGATGAACCACAGGCCGTTCGCCTGGTGGACGAGTTCGCCGTCCTCGGGGGTGGGAACGGGGTGCAGGGGCGCGAGCTCCGAGATCTCGTCGGCTCCCGCCGGGGCGGCGGAGACGAGTCCCGCCAGCAGGGTCAGCCCGGCGAGCGACGCCAGGTGTTTACGGTGGGGTGCCACCTTGTCAACACATCCCTTCTCTGCGCGCGCCTCGGGACGCCGGGGGAATGGTGGCGGGACAGCCCGTGGGGGTACGGGAGTACACGGTTGGGGCTATACACCGCGTCAAGTCCTTACTCGGTTAAATGGCGCGCATAGCAACGAGATCATTGCTGTGTGCCATCTCTGTGTCAATGTTCGCCAAGACTCAATCTGGCCACACGAAGGGTGAAAACGCTCCCACGTGACGTGTGTGGCACATGGTGAGAAATAGGATGAAAAATCCCTTTCATCCGAATTTCTGTGGGCCAGAATTCTGGTACCGGGTTCCCTTTTTCCGGGTGTTCGCGGGGAAGGCCCAGGTGGGCGCGGTGTGCGCGGTGCGCACCCGGCCGGTCACCGCCGGGCGCCGACCAGTACAGTGGGAGGGCCGATCCGCCCCGCACACGGGCGACCGGCCGGTGTCGACGAAGCGAAGTCCGGTACCGCGGCCGCCTGCGGCCGCCCAACCCGGCGCTGCCCCGCAACCGTGAAGCCCCGCCCCGGCGGGGACGAGCCGGGTCGCCTTACCGACACCGCACGACACCGTCCTCGTGGGAGGGACAGGCAGTCCTCCGCCAAGGTTGCTCCCCTTCCCCCGGTTCCCCAAGGAGCACCGTGCGGATCGCACACCGACTTCCCGTCGTCCTGCTGGGCGCGACGCTCGCCCTCACCGCCTGCGGCACCTCAGGCGAGGAGCCCGAGCCCGCCGAGTCCGCCGAGCCGGGCGCCGGCACCGCGGCCGCGACCTGTGCGCCGCCCGCGGCCGACCCCGACCGCCCCACCGTCGGCGACGGCACCTTCCCGGTCACGCTCACCGACGCCACCGGCGAGGTCACCCTGGAGGCCGCGCCCGAGCGCATCGTCTCCCTCTCCCCGACCCACACCGAGATGCTCTTCGCCGTCGGCGCGGGCGACCTGGTCGAGGCCGCGGACGAGTACTCCAATCACCCGGCCGAGGCCCCCACCACCGACCTGAGCGGGTTCACGCCCAGCGTGGAGGCCGTCACCGAGTACGACCCCGACCTGGTCGTCATGTCCGACAGCAGCATCGAGGTCGCCGGGCAGCTCGCCGAGGTCGACATCCCCACCCTCGTGCTGCCGGCCGCCGCCACCCTGGAGGACACCTACGCCCAGCTGCGCCTGCTGGGCGACGCCACCGGCCACAGCGAGGACGCCGACATCGAGGCGACCCGGGTCGAGACCGAGTTCACCAAGGTGGTCGAAGAGGTCTGCGCCGAGGCGGGCGACAGCGGGCTGACCTTCTACCAGGAGCTCGACGAGACCCCCTTCACCGCCACCTCCGCCACTTTCGTCGGCCAGATCTACTCCTCGTTCGGCCTGGTCAACATCGCCGACGCGGCCGACGAGGACGGCGCCGCCGGGGGCTACCCGCAGCTCTCGCAGGAGTACATCGTCGAGGCGAACCCCGACCTGATCTACCTGTCCTACGGTGACGACGACGCCGTCGCGGCCGTCGCCGAGCGCCCCGCCTTCGACACCGTCACCGCCGTGCGGAACGACGCCGTCTACCTGCTCGACGCCGACATCGCCTCCCGCTGGGGACCGCGCGTGGTCGACTTCGCGCGGCTCGTCGGAGACTCCGTCCTAGAGAACGCGGACAAGTAATGCCCAAGGGCGTCGTCGGTGTCCCCCTCGGCTGGGGTGCGGGCGGCCTGGTCGTGCTGGCCGCGGCCGTCCTCTTCGGGATCTCCGCGGGAGCGGCCTCCCTGTCCGCCGCCGACATCGTCCTGCACCTGCTGAGCCTCCTGCCGCTCGACGTGGAGTCACCGCTCACCGAGCGGCAGGCGGCCCTGCTGGTCGAACTCCGGCTGCCCCGGGTGGTCATGGGCGCCGTCGTCGGCGCCCTGCTGGCCACCGCGGGCGCCGCCTACCAGGGCGTCTTCCGCAACCCGCTGGCCGACCCCTACCTGCTGGGGGCCGCAGCCGGGGCCGGGCTGGGCGCCACCGCCGTCATCGTCTTCGGGAGCCAGATCAGCGACGCGCCGCGGGCGCTGGTGCCGGTGGCCGCGTTCGCCGGGGCCCTGGTCGGGGTCGCCGCCGCCTACCTGCTCGGCGCCACCGCGGGCGGGGGCGGCACCGCCGCGCTCGTCCTGGCCGGGGTGGCGGTGTCCTCGTTCCTGTCGGCGGTGCAGACGTTCGTCCAGCAGATGGGCACCGACCAGCTCCAGCGCATTTACGCCTGGCTGCTGGGCGGCCTGGGCCGGGGCGGCTGGGACGACGTGCGCCTGATCGCCCCCTACGCCGTGGTCGGGATGCTCGTCCTGCTGGTGTGCGGGCACCTGCTCGACATGCTCGCGCTGGGCGACGACAAGGCGGTCAGCCTGGGGCTCGACCCGGCCGTGGTGCGGATCATCGTGATCTCCGCCGCGTCGCTGGCCACCGCCGCCGCGGTGTCGGTGAGCGGGCTCATCGGGTTCGTCGGCATCGTGGTGCCGCACATCGTGCGCCGCCTGGTGGGGTCGAGCTACCGGGCGATCCTGCCGGTCACCATGATCGTCGGCGCGGCCTTCCTGGTCGCCGTCGACATCGTCGCGCGCACCGTGGTGGCCCCGGCCGAACTGCCCATCGGGGTGGTCACCGCGTTCCTGGGCGCGCCGTTCTTCGTGCTGATCCTGCGCACCACCCGCCACCGCTCCGTCTGAGCGGGGCCGCCCCTTCCGCCCGAGCGGGGCCGTCCCCGGTCACCGGTTCGTTCCCGGCACGCCACCCCGGCGTGATGCGAACGCGTCGAACACTCTGGGAGACTGGGCGGGCTATGGAAATCTACTTGTACGCAGGTCTTGCCATCGTCCTCGTGCTCGCGGCCGTCGGCGGATTCTTCCTGGTCAGGACCCGGCGTTCGGTCGCGCCGGGTGAGGAGGACACCGCCCCCGAGGTCACCCGGGAGCCCAAGCCCACCGCCCCGGAGGACCGGGAGAAGGACGGCGGCGCCGACCTCCTCCCACCCGCCCAGGCACCTCCGGCGGGGGCGACCGCGCCCCCGGCCCCCGCCGAACCCGAACTGGAGACGCCCCCGCCCTCGGCCGGGCGCATGGTCCGGCTGCGCGCCCGGCTCGCCCGGTCGCAGAGCACCCTGGGCCAGGGGCTGCTCAACCTCCTGTCCTCCTCCTCGCTGGACGAGGACGCCTGGGAGGAGATCGAGGACACCCTCATCACCGCCGACATCGGCGTCACCTCCGCCACGCAGATCGTGGAGAACCTGCGCACCAAGGTCAAGGTGCTGGGGACCCGCGACCACGACGAGGTCCGCGCCCTGCTGCGCGAGGAGCTGCTCGCCCAGATCCGCACCGACGCCGACCGCGAGGTGCGCACCGCGCCGCACGGCGACCGCCCCGCGGTCATCATGGTCGTCGGCGTCAACGGCACCGGGAAGACCACCACCACCGGCAAGCTGGCCCGGGTGCTGGTGGGCGACGGCCGCACGGTCGTCCTGGGCGCCGCCGACACCTTCCGCGCCGCCGCCAGCGAACAGCTCCAGACCTGGGGCTCGCGGGTGGGCGCGCCGGTCGTGCGCAAGGAGGAGGGCGCCGACCCGGCCAGCGTGGCCTTCGACGCCGTGGCCCGCGGCATCGACGACGGCGTCGACACCGTCATCATCGACACCGCCGGGCGCCTGCACACCAAGACGGGCCTGATGGACGAGCTCGGCAAGGTCAAGCGGGTGGTGGAGAAGAAGTCCCAGGTGGACGAGGTGCTGCTGGTGCTGGACGCCACCACCGGCCAGAACGGCCTGCGCCAGGCGCGGGTGTTCGCCGAGGTGGTCAACGTGACCGGCATCGCGCTCACCAAGCTGGACGGCACCGCCAAGGGCGGCATCATCGTGCAGGTCCAGCGGGAGCTGGGCGTGCCGGTCAAGCTGGTCGGCCTGGGCGAGGGGCCCGACGACCTGGCGCCGTTCGACCCCGAGGTGTTCGTGGACGCGATCCTCGGCTGAGAGCAGAGCCCCCGAGACGGCCGGTCCTTCCTACGGGAGGGCCGGCCGTCGGCGTGTGCGGGTCGGCGCACAGGCGGTGCGCGGACGTTCTGTGACCTACGTCATGCGATGGAAATTCCGGTGTTACACGGGACGGTGACTTCCTGGCAATGACTCCGTTATCGCCGTGAGATGTCACCTTGGGTGAAGGGAATATCGCTCACAGTCGAGGTGGGGGCGTTCGGTCTGCGCCGATGCACGTGCATTGGTCGCTTGCGGGGGGTCTGTTCACGGTTCCTTAACACGGCTGGCTGTCCTTTTACCCCGGTGCAACACGTCGGGCGCCACCGAGAAACACCCCGGTCGGACAGTTGCCTGCGTGGTGATCTGCATCGGGCCCGATGATGCGCTCGCTGACTGCCGCCCTCACAGACAATCCCCCGTCCGTCCTATGGAGGCGACGTAATGATTGACACCGGCACGACAGCCTGGCTGTTGACCAGTGCAGCGCTCGTGATGCTCATGACACCGGGCCTGGCCTTCTTCTACGGAGGCATGTCGCGGGCCAAGAGCGTCCTGAACATGATGCTGATGAGCTTCGCCAGCATCGCCGTCATCAGCATGCTCTGGGTCCTGGTCGGTCACTCCCTGACCTACTCCGAGGGCTTCGGCGCCTTCGACATGTTCATCGGCGGCTTCGACTACATCGGCCTCACCTCCCTGATCGGTGAGGTCGACGCCGAGGGCGGCTACCCGCTCCTGGTCGACGCGGGCTTCCAGATGATGTTCGCGATCATCACCGTCGCCCTGATCAGCGGCGCCATCGCCGACCGGGCCAAGTTCGGCGCCTGGCTGCTGTTCGCCCCGCTGTGGGCCCTGCTGGTCTACTTCCCCGTCGCCCACTGGGTCTGGGGCAGCGGCTGGATCGGCAACCTGAGCATCGGCGGCTACGAGGTCATCGACTTCGCCGGCGGTACCGCGGTCCACATCAACTCCGGCGCCGCCGCGCTGGCCCTGACCTTCGTGCTCGGCCGCCGCAAGGGCTTCGGCTCGGAGTCCATGCGCCCGCACAACCTGCCGTTCGTCCTGCTGGGCGCCTCGCTGCTGTGGTTCGGCTGGTTCGGCTTCAACGCCGGCTCCGCCTACGCCGCCGACACCACCGCCGGCCTGGCCCTGGTCAACACCCAGGTCGCCACCGCCGCCGCCACCGCCGCCTGGATGCTCGTCGAGCGCATCCGCTACGGCAAGGTCAGCGCGCTGGGCTTCGCCTCCGGCGCCATCGCGGGCCTGGTCGCGATCACCCCGTCGGCCGCCAACGTCACCCCGGTCGGCGCGATCATCCTCGGCCTGCTCGCCGGTGCCATCTGCGCCTACGCCATCAGCTGGAAGTTCAAGTTCAAGTACGACGACGCCCTGGACGTGGTCGGCATCCACATGGTCGGCGGCATCATCGGCTGCCTGGCCCTGGGCTTCCTGGCCTCCGACCTCGCCGGCGGCGCCGGCAACGGCCTCTTCTACGGGGGCGGCATCGGCCTCCTCGCCGTCCAGGCCATCTCGGTCGTCGGCGTCCTGCTCTACTCCTTCGTCGTCACCTTCATCATCGGCAAGGTCATCGACCTCATCGTCGGGTTCCGCATCCCCGAGGAGGTCGAGACCAACGGGCTCGACCACGAGCTGCACGCCGAGTCGGCCTACGCCTTCGATGAGCTGGACGAGCTGGAGGCCGAAGCGGTCTCCTCGCCGACGCCTCCGGGCGGGGAGCCGGCCTCATCGCAGGCCAAGGCCTAGTCTTCAACGTTGAGGCCAGGGGTCTTGCGCCGCTGACGCGGTGAGGTGACCCAGGGGCCGGCGGGGAGTGATCCCCGTCGGCCCCGTCGTCGTTCACGGGGCCGCCGCTTCTACGGAATCACCGCATCTGCCGCATATGGGCGCATTCATACCCGATGTTGGCCGTGCCCTGTGCCGTGGTTCGATACCCTTGCGTGGCGGTGCGGTCGGGGCACCGGACACCGCCGAGGCCGTGTCGGGGCCGGTCGCACGGCCGGATCGCGCGAAACGCCCACGCCGACCCGAACCCGGGGGCGTGCAGGCGCATCCCAGGGGACGAGCGGGTCGAGGGGGCGCACCCCGACCGGACTCCCGGAAGAAACCACGCTGATTCGTACGTGCCCCGCGCAGCGGGGTCAGGAGGCAAGATGGCGCCGGTCATTCACAACAGGCTTCGCAGGGGCGGGCGCACCGTGCTCGCCGCGGCGGGTGCGACGGTCGTGCTCGGCCTGGCCGGATGCTCCATCGACCTGAGCAACCTGCGCCCCGGCGGCGGCGAGGAGCCCAGCCCCGAACCCGCCGAGCCCGTGGCCGCCGCGCCCCTGGTGGAGCAGGCGCTCACCGACCTCGCCGCCTACCAGGGCCTGGTCGCCACCGGCCAGGCGGCCGAGAGCGTGGGCGCCGACGTGCGCGACGTCGCGCTCACCGTCGCCGACGGCGGCACCGCCAGCGGCACCATCCGCTCCGGCAGCATCGAGGCCGAGGTCATCAGCGCCGACGGGCGGATCTTCATCCGGGCGCTGGAGGACTTCTGGCTCGACCAGGGCGTCTTCGCCCCCGACTTCGACGAGTTCGGCGGCAACTGGGTGCGCGCCTCCACCGCGCAGGCCGGGATCAACCCCAGCGCCGTGCTCGCGCCGCCGGTCCTCGCCGAGATCCTCGGCGGCATCGAGCTGGAGTCGGACGAGGCCGTCGAGGAGAACCTGGACGGCACCCTCACCCACCGCATCGACCTGGCCGGCGAGCGCAACCAGATGTGGATCGACGCCGAGAGCGGCCAGGTCAAGCGCATCGCCATCGAGGAGCTCGTGGCCCCCGAGGCGGAGAGCGGCCCGCAGGTGCGCCTGGACCTGGCCGAGGCCGACACGGCCGCCGTCGAGACGCTCTACGACGGGGTCATCACCACCACCACGGACGAGCTCGGCTCCTCACGCGACGCGCGCATCGAGGTCGGCTGGGACGGCCAGGCCGACATGACCTGCTCGGACGGCCCCAACTGCACCTGGTCGGGCACCGTCCGCGACTCCGCCGGGACCGGCAGCGGCACGGTCGCCGTCCGCATGGACGTGACCTTCAGCAACTCCGAGATCGGTGAGCAGACCTGCAACGACAGCGGGAACCTGGAGGCGGGCGGCACGCTGGACCTGTCGTGCAGCGCCGACTACAACATCGTCAGCCAGACCCAGCAGACGTACACGATCGACGGCAACGCCACCCTGAGCACCCGGGGCCTGCCCGGCGGGCAGCAGGAGAGCATGCTGGAGGCGCTGAACGAGCAGCGCGAGTCCACCCTCTCCGGCGGCGGCGAGCCCACCGACGGGGCGAGCGAAGAGGACGAGGGCGGCAACTAGCCCGTCGTTCGGACATACGGGGAGGGGCCGGGGTTTTCCCGGCCCCTCCTCCCAGTTCCGGCCGCCCCGACGGGTTTCCGCCCGTGTGATGAGGTCCGGGTAGGCTTAGAGACCAATTCCGAGACGAAGGACTGGCCACACTCGTGTTCGAGACGCTTTCCGACCGGCTGACATCGGTCTTCTCCCAGCTGCGGGGCAAGGGGCGCCTGTCCGAAGAGGACATCAACGCGACCGCGCGGGAGATCCGTCTCGCGCTGTTGGAGGCGGACGTCGCCCTGCCCGTGGTCCGCGACTTCATCGCGCGGATCAAGGAGCGCTCCCGGGGCGAGGAGGTCTCCAAGGCCCTCAACCCGGCCCAGCAGGTCATCAAGATCGTCAACGAGGAGCTCATCGAGGTCCTCGGCGGCGAGACCCGCCAGATCCGCTACGCCAAGAACCCGCCCACCGTCATCATGCTGGCGGGCCTGCAGGGTGCCGGTAAGACCACCCTGGCGGGCAAGCTCGCCAAGTGGCTGGGCGCCCAGCGCAACACGCCGCTGCTGGTCGCCGCCGACCTCCAGCGCCCCAACGCGGTCACCCAGCTCCAGGTCGTCGGCGAGCGCGCCGGCACCCCCGTCTTCGCGCCCGAGCCCGGCAACGGCGTCGGCGACCCGGTCGAGGTCGCCCGCCGGTCCATCGAGTTCGCCGAGCGCAACAACCACAACATCGTCATCATCGACACCGCGGGCCGCCTCGGTGTCGACACCGAGATGATGCGGCAGGCCGCGGACATCCGCGACGCCGTCTCGCCCGACGAGATCATCTTCGTCGTCGACGCGATGATCGGCCAGGACGCCGTCAACACCGCCCAGGCCTTCCTGGACGGGGTCGGCTACGACGCGGTCGCCCTCACCAAGCTCGACGGCGACGCGCGCGGCGGTGCCGCGCTGTCGATCCGGCACATCACCGGCCGTCCCATCATGTTCGCCTCCACCGGCGAGAAGCTGGACGACTTCGACCTGTTCCACCCGGACCGGATGGCCTCGCGCATCCTGGACATGGGTGACGTGCTCACGCTCATCGAGCAGGCGCAGCGCACGTTCGACGAGGCCGAGGTCCAGAAGATGGCCTCGACCATGGCGTCGGACGAGGACTTCACGCTGGACGACTTCCTCCAGCAGATGATGATGGTCCGCAAGCTCGGCCCCATCGGCAACCTGCTCGGCATGATGCCCGGCATGGGCCAGATGCGCGACCAGATCGACAACATCGACGACAAGGCCCTGGACCGCCTCCAGGCGATCATCCAGTCGATGACGCCCGGCGAGCGCGCCAACCCCAAGATGATCAACGGTTCGCGCCGCCTGCGCATCGCCAACGGTTCGGGCACCCAGGTCGGCGACGTCAACAGCCTCGTCACCCGGTTCTTCGAGGCGCAGAAGGTCATGCGCAAGATGAAGAACGGCGGCATGCCCGGGATCCCCGGCATGCCCGGCATGGGCGGTGGCGGCGCGGGCGCCCGCAAGAAGGCCAAGGCCCAGCAGAAGAAGAAGGGCAAGCAGCGCAGCGGCAACCCGATGAAGGCCCGCCAGCAGGAGCTGGAGCGCCAGCAGCGCCGCAAGGAGCAGCAGGAGAACGCCCAGCCCCAGCTGCCCCCGGGCTTCGGCGGCGGCAAGCAGCCGCAGCTGCCGCCCGCGTTCGGCGGCGGCGGAATGCCGAACATGCCCGACCTGTCCGACTTCAAGCTGCCTGAGAAGTAGACCACGCCGCCGGGTTGTCCAAGGAACCCGTGGGTGTCTGGCACAATGAGTAGTCGACTAACGGTGGCGGGCCGGCCCTCTAACTAGCCCTCCGCCCACGTCTGTTCCGGTGGGTTCCACAACCCCACGTGGCCGCCCCACCGGGCGCCTCAACCGTTAATCGGGAGAAGACCACTCCAGTGGCTGTCAAACTGAAGCTCAAGCGTATGGGCAAGATCCGTACGCCCCAGTACCGCATCGTCGTCGCCGACTCCCGCACCAAGCGTGACGGCAAGGCGATCGAGGAGATCGGCAAGTACCACCCCAAGGAGCACCCGAGCCTGATCCAGGTCGACTCCGAGCGGGTCCAGTACTGGCTCGGCGTGGGCGCCCAGCCCTCCGACGCGGTCAAGGTCCTCCTGCGCAAGACCGGCGACTGGCAGAAGTTCAAGGGTCTGGCCGCGCCGGCCCCGCTGAAGGTCGCCGAGGCCAAGGACCCGGAGGCCAAGGAGGCCGCCTTCCAGGCCGCTCTGAAGGAGCTCGTGCTCCCGGGCGCCGAGAAGAAGACCGCCGCTCCGAAGAAGAAGGCGGAGAAGCCCGCCGAGGAGACCGCTGAGGCCGAGAAGTCCGAGGGCGAGGCCTGACGTGCTGGAAGAGGCGCTTGAGCACCTCGTGAAGGGGATCGTTGCTAACACCGACGATGTCCAGGTGCGGGTCAAACGACTCCGCAAGGGCAAAGTCCTGGAGGTCCGGGTGCACCCCGACGACCTCGGCAAGGTGATCGGCCGTAACGGACGCACCGCCAAGGCCCTGCGCACCGTCATCGGAGCGCTGGCCGGCGGCCGCTACGTCCGCGTCGATCTGCTGGACCTGAACGAAGTGCGCTGACGCGCCTTGCGGGGGCGCCGATCTCGGTCGGCGCCCCCGCAGCCGTGCCCGGGGCCTTGAGAGGTCCCGGGCACGTTCTTTTCCCGTGGTCTCACCGCTGTCTTCCCGTGGTCCTCCCGCGGTTCCCTCCGGCACCCGTGGTGCCGGTTCCCTGACTGTTTCGCCTGTTTCCCCTGGTTTCCCGGTACCCGCGCGAGGGCGGGAGGGAGGACGGAGTCCCCATGCGTTTGGTGGTCGGCCGCATCGGCCGCGCCCACGGTATCCGCGGTGACGTCGCCATCGACGTGCGCACCGACACACCCGAGGAGCGGTTCTTCGTCGGCTCCGCCCTGGAGACCGACCGGGCCGGTGTCGGCCCGCTGACCATCGGCGCGGTGCGCGTGCACAGCGGCCGCCTGCTGGTGCGCTTCAAGGGCGTCGCCGACCGCACCGCGGCCGAGGAACTGCGCGGGATCACCCTGCTCATCGACTCCGAGGACCTCGGGCCCACCGGCGACCCCGACGAGTTCCACGACCACGAGCTCATCGGCCTGACCGCCGTCACCACCGACGGCGAGGAGGTCGGGACGGTGGACGACGTGCTCCACCACGCCCAGGACGTGCTGGTGCTGGCCGCTCCGGGCGGGCGCGAGGTGCTCGTCCCGTTCGTCGCCGAGCTGGTCCCCGAGGTGGACGTGGCCGGCGGCCGCATCGTCCTGGACCCGCCCCCCGGGCTGCTCGACCTCGCCGACTGAGCCGACCGGGCCGCCTGAGCCTCCCGGGCCGACCGAGCCTCCTGAGCCGACTGAAGGACGCGCCGTGCGCATCGACATCATCAGCATCTTCCCCGACTACTTCGCGCCGCTGGAGCTCTCCCTCATCGGCAAGGCGCGCACCTCCGGGCTGCTCGACGTGCACGTCCACGACCTGCGCTCGTGGACCCACGACCGCCACAACACCGTGGACGACACCCCCTACGGCGGCGGCCCCGGCATGGTGATGAAGCCCGAGCCGTGGGGCGAGGCCCTGGACGCCGTGGTCGGCGACGCGCCCGCCCGGCTCATCCTGCCCACCCCCAGCGGCCGCCCCTTCCGGCAGGCCGACGCCGAACGGCTGGCCGGGGAGGGACACCTCGTGTTCGGCTGCGGCCGCTACGAGGGCATCGACTCCCGGGTCGCCCAGGACGCCGCCGAGCGGATGCCCGTCGAGGAGATCAGCATCGGCGACTACGTGCTCAACGGCGGGGAGTCGGCGACGCTGGTCATGGTCGAGGCGATCACCCGCCTGCTGCCCGGGGTGCTGGGCAACCGGGAGTCCGCGGTGCAGGACTCGTTCGCCTCCGGCGGCATGGAGAACCTGGTCGAGGGGCCGATCTACACCAAGCCCGCCGTGTGGCGCGAGCGCGAGGTCCCGCCGGTCCTGCTGTCGGGCAACCACGGCGCGGTCGACCGCTGGCGGCGCGACGAGGCGCTGCGCAAGACCGCGCGCAACCGTCCCGACCTGGTGGCCGCGATGCCCGCGGAGTTCCTGGACCGGCGGGACCGGGAGGTCCTGGCCGAGGTGGAGGCGGCCAAGGCGGATGCGGCCGGGGTGGCCGGGGCGGATGCGCCCGGGACGGGTGTGCCGGGGGCGGATCTACCCGGGGCCACCTGAGCAGGGGGTTCGGCGCGCTTCCCGGGATGTGGCAAACTGGGTGGGTTCCCCCCTGGTGACCCTTAGGCATCCGCATGCCGGCGGTACGACGTCGGCCTCTGTGTCGGTCACCCGGGCGGTTCGACAGTCAGACCCTTACGGGCCATCGCCCGCGCACCCCCGCACGTTTCGAGCGGCGGGGTGGGACGCGGCGCGCTATTGATGAGGATTCAGATGCACACCGCCATTCAGGAGCTGGAGAAGGCCCAGCTGCGTTCCGACGTCCCGGAGTTCCGCCCCGGTGACACCCTCAACGTTCACGTGCGCGTGACCGAGGGCACCCGTACCCGTGTCCAGGTCTTCAAGGGCGTTGTCATCCGCCGCCAGGGCTCCGGCAACCGCGAGACCTTCACCATCCGCAAGGTGAGCTACGGCGTCGGCGTGGAGCGGACCTTCCCGATCCACACCCCGGCGATCGAGAAGTACGAGGTCGCCGCCCGCGGTCGCGTGCGTCGCGCCAAGCTGTACTACCTGCGCGACCTGCGCGGCAAGGCCGCCCGCATCCGCGAGCGCCGCGAGCCCGTCGGCCAGTAGTCGCCTGATTCCTCTCCGGAGTCGCGCCCGCGGTTTTCCCGCGCGGTATAAGCTTCGGCACGATGAACACAGACGACAGGGACCTCGGCGCGGACGGGGTTCAGGACGAGGATTCCGCCCGGCCCGGCCCGCAGGAGCACGGCTCCCCATCGGCTCCCGAGTCCGACCAGGACTCGGGAGCCGGTGTTGTCTCCGACGCCGAGGACACCGAGGCGGAGGAGAAGGCGGACGAGTCGATGAGCAAGGACAAGCAGGGGTCGTTCTGGAAGGAACTGCCCATCCTCATCGCGATCGCCCTGGTACTGGCGTTCGTGATCAGGACCTGGGTGATGCAGGCCTTCTACATCCCCTCCGGGTCGATGGAGAACACCCTGCTGGTCGGCGATCGCGTACTTGTCAACAAGGTCGTCTACCAGGTCCGCGACATTCAGCGCGGCGAGGTCGTGGTCTTCAACGGCGACGGGTCGTGGGACGACCCCAACACCGTGGTGATCCCCGAGCCGACCAACCCGATCGCGCGCGGCTTCACCTGGGTGCAGCAGCAGCTGGGCGCGGCGCCCACCGGCAAGGAGTACATCAAGCGGGTCATCGGCCTGCCCGGTGACGTGGTGGAGTGCTGCGACGAGCAGAAGCTCACGGTCAACGGCGTTGTCCTGGACGAGGAGGACTACCTCTACCCGGGCAGCCTGGCCTCGCACGAGGAGTTCGGCCCGGTCACCGTGCCCGAGGGGCACGTGTGGGTGATGGGCGACCACCGGTCGATCTCCTCCGACTCCCGGCGCAACCAGGGCAACCCCGGGGGCGGGGCGGTGCCCATCGACCATGTGGTCGGGCGGGCGTTCGTCATCATCTGGCCCTTCGACCAGGCCGGCGGCCTGGGGGTCCCGGAGACCTTCGCGCGACTGGACGACGACGCCTGACCGGGCGGCGCGGGACGGCGGGGGCGGCCGCGGGGGCGGGGTGGTGCGATCCATCCGAGGAAATCCTCTCGTCCGGGCACGAAAGTCCGTTCCGTGACGCATGATGGATCTCAGACCGTGTGGGTCTCGCGTGGAACGTCCCCGGGCCTCCCCCCGTTGGGAACAGCGTGAAGGCCGACAACGTGTGGATAGCAGGGAGGAACCGGACACCCCGGCCGGAGACTGCAGACGAAAGCGAGCACGTGGATGAGTTCTGAGGACCTGGAGAAGTACGAGGCCGAGATGGAGCTTCAGCTCTATCGCGAGTACCGGGACGTCGTGGGGCTGTTCGGCTACGTCGTGGAGACCGAGCGGCGGTTCTACCTGACCAACCACGTCGACCTGCAGCCGCGTTCCACCGAGAACGGGGAGATGTACTTCGAGGTCGTGATGGAGGACGCCTGGGTCTGGGACATGTACCGGCCCGCGCGGTTCGTCCGCAACGTCCGCGTCGTGACGTTCAAGGACGTCAACGTCGAGGAGATCACCAAGGCCGACATCGAGCTGCCCCCCGCGGAGGGCGGCCGGGACTGATCCCGGCCGGGGGCGCCCGCCGCGCCCCCGAGCACGGTTATCCACAGAAAAAAATCGAC
>NZ_JBJJBV010000449.1:0-3232 GCF_045446735.1 Nocardiopsis protaetiae | reverse complement strand
CCCGCCACACCAAAAAACCTTTGTGTCCAATCTTGTTGTGGGCAATTGAACTCTGCTACGGTGTGACCGCACCCCGGACGCACGGCAGGGAGGAGGGGCCATGGCCGAGACCGGATACGATCCGCTCTCCCTGGACAACCAGCTGTGCTTCTCCCTGTACGCCGCCTCCCGCGCCCTGACCGGGCTCTACCGGGAGCTGCTGGGCGAGCTGGGCCTGACCTACCCCCAGTACCTGGTCATGCTCGCGCTGTGGGAGCACGGGACCCTCAGCGTCAAGGGGCTCAGCCGGGTCCTGCACCTGGACTCGGGCACCCTGTCGCCGCTGCTGCGCCGCCTGGAGGGTGCCGGGGCGATCACCCGCACCCGCAGCGCCGCGGACGAGCGCGTCGTCGAGATCGGGCTCACCGACCACGGCGCCGCGATGCGGGAGCGGGCCCTGGGCATCCCCGAGCGGCTCATCGGAGCCTCCGGGCTGTCCGCCGAGCGGGCCCGCGACCTCATCACCACCCTGGACGAGCTCACCCGCTCGGTCGAGGGCGCGGCCGCCCGGCGGCCCTGCGACACCGGGTGAGCCGACCACCGCACGCCACACGAATGTCCACCACCACGGGTTCCGCGACGGAGCCGGAAAAAGGGGAGACCATGGCTTACGACGTCATGTACACCGCCAACGCCAGCGTCACCGGTGAGGGCCGCAAGGGCCACGGCCGCACCGACGACGGCCGCCTGGACGTGGAGCTGTCCGTGCCCAAGGGCGTGGGCGGCGACGACGGCCCGGGCACCAACCCCGAGCAGCTCTTCGCCGTCGGCTACGCCGCGTGCTTCCACGGCGCGCTCAAGGCCGTGGCCCGCAAGGACAAGACCGACGTCGGCGCCTCCACCATCGACTCGCACGTCAGCCTGGGCAAGTCCGAGGAGGGTCTGGACATCGCGGTGGAGCTGGAGGTGACCATCCCCGGTGTCGACCAGGCCAAGGCCGAGGAGCTGGTCCAGGCCGCCCACCAGATGTGCCCCTACTCCCGCGCCACCCGCGGCAACATCGAGGTCAAGCTGACCGTCAAGGCCGGCTGACCCTCCCGCCGCGCATACGGGGGCGCCCCACCCGGGGCGCCCCCTTTTTTTGTGCCCCTAGGCTGGGCCGGTGAGCGAACCGAGCATCGTGGCCCGCGGCGTGGGCGTGGAACTGGGCGGGGTCGCCGTCCTGCGCGGAGTCGACCTCACGGTCGCCCCCGGGGAGGTGGTCGCCGTGCTCGGCGCCAACGGCGCGGGCAAGACCACCCTGCTGCGCTGCCTGGCCGGGCTGCAACGGGCCGCGGGCAGTGTGACCGTGCTGGGCGGCCCGCCCGCCGACACACCGGGCTTCTGGCGCGACGTCGCCCTGGTCGGCGACGAGCCCACCTGGTACCCGGGGCTCACCGCGGGGGAGCACCTGGAGCTGATGCGGGCGGTGCACGGCCCCGGACGGCTGGACCCGGAGGCCGCACTGGAGCTGTTCGGGCTCACCGGCCGGGCCGACCGGGCCCCGTCCTCGCTCTCGACCGGCCAGCGCCAGCGATTGTCCCTGGCCATGGCACTGCTGCGGCCCAGCCGGGTGCTGCTGCTGGACGAGCCCGAACGCGGACTCGACGCCGCCTTCCGGGAACGGCTCGCCGGACTGCTGGCCGCCTACGCCGCGGACGGCGGCACGGTGGTGATGGTGACGCACGACGCGGGGTTCGCCCGCACCGCCCGCCCCCTCGTCCTGGAGGCCGCCGCGTGAGCCGGGTCGCGCCGATCCGGGCCCTCACACGGGCCGGGGAGCACCGGCGCCGCACCTGGTCCGACCGCTACATCTCCCTGTTCGGCCTGGCCCTGCTGGCGGTGCTGGCGCTCCCGGTCGTGGGCCGCGCGGTGGCGGCGGTCCCCGGCGAGGTGGACCCGGCGCGGGCCGGCGCGGGTCTGGCGCTCGTCGCGCTGCTCCTCGCGGGCGCCCTGGCCCTGGCCCGGGCGGTGGGACCGCTGGGGGTGTCGGCGGCCGACGCGGCCTGGCTGGCGCTCTCGCCGCTGCCGCGCCGCGGTGTGCTGGCCCCGGCGCTGCTGATCCTGGCCGGGGCGGCCGCGGTGCTGGGCGCCGCCGTCGGCCTGGCCCTGACCGGCGCGCTCGGCGCCACGGACGTGGCCGCGCGGCTGGTGGTGGCCGTGGTGCTGGGCGTGTCCTGGGCCCTGGCCGGGGCGGCGACGGCCGTCCTGGCGCAGGCGTCGCAGACCTGGGACGGGTGGGTCATCGCGCTGATCGCCGCCCTGGTCCTGGCGGCCGCCGCCGCGGCGGTGATGAGCGCCGGGCCCGGGCGCGGAGCGCTCGGCGCCCTCGCGGCGGCCCCGCCGGCGGCCTGGACGGCCACGGCGGGTGCCTGGGCCGCGGTGGCCGCGGCCCTGGCCTGGCGGGCCTGGGCGGCCGCCGCCCGCATCCCCGCCCGCGCCGTCCTCGCGGCCTCGGACCGGGTCGGGCTCGCCGTGGGCGCGGTGGTCGGCCTGGACCCGGGTGCGCTCACGCGGATCGCCGAGGACGCGCACTGGCGCTCGCGCACCCTGCGCTCACGCCCCTGGCCCGCCCGGCTGCGCGGGGCCGCCGCGGTGGCCTGGCTCGACTGGCGGCGGCTGGGCCGGCGGCCCGTACTGCTCGCCTGGGCGGCCGCGGCCGCCGTGCCGCCCGCCCTGGCCGCACGGGCGGGCGTCGGGGGAGCGGGGGTGCTGTTCGTGCTCGCCGCCGGTGCGATGGCGGTCGCCGCGACGGGTACCGCGGGGGAGCGCCGGGACGCCGGGGACGCCGCGCTCGCCCGGCTGCTGGGCGCCGGTCCGCGTGCGCTCGCGGCGGCGCGGGCGGTGCTGCCCGGCCTGCTCGGCGGGGCCTGGCTGACCCTGGCCCTGGCGGGCCTGGACCTGGCGGGCGGCGGTGCGCCCCTGTGGCCGCTGGGGGTGCTGTGCGCGCCGGCGCTGGCGGCGGGAGCGCTGCGGATGGCGCGGCGCCGCCCCGTCGAGCACACGGCCCCCGTCGTGGACACGCCCCTGGGCCCGGTGCCGCTCGGCCCCGTCCAGTGGGCGCTGACCGGCGCCGACCTCGCCGTGCTCGGCTGCCTGCCCGCCCTCGTCGCGTTCGCGGCCGGGGTGAGCGGGCCGCTGCTGGCCGCGCAGGCGGTCGCGGGCGCGGCGGTGCTCGCGGCCCACTGCGCCGCCCGCAGATGAGGAAGGGGGG
>NZ_JBJJBV010000448.1:0-3230 GCF_045446735.1 Nocardiopsis protaetiae | reverse complement strand
TCGGCGTTCCGGGCGGCCGGAGCGGCCCGGGCCCGGACCCTCCGAGAGAGAGCCGGGGCGCTCAGTGGTCGCCGGGCGGGCGCGGCTCGTCCAGGCCCGCACGGCGCCTGGCCCGGCGCCCCACCCCTTCGACCGCTCGCAGGGCGTCGCGCACGTCCCGGGCCGTGGGAGAGAACGCGAGGTTGTGGATGGTCTCCTCCGGGGCGGTGGCCGCGGCGACGACCGTGTCGAGGGTCGCGTCGTCGGCGTCGCCCAGACCCGCCTCGGTGAGCGTGGTGGGCAGCCCCAGGCCCGCGGTGAACTCGGCGAAGCGGTCGACCTCCCCGGCCGGGGCCCCCTCCAGGACGAGCTGGGTCAGGGAACCGATGTTGACCTTCTCCCCGTGGGCCAGGTGGTGGGTCTGCTCCACCGCGGTCAGCCCGTCGTGGACGGCGTGGGCCGCGGCCAGCCCGCCCGACTCGAAACCCAGGCCGGACAGCAGGGTGTTGGCCTCGACGACGGCCTCCACGTCGGGGGTGACCAGGTCGTGCTCCACCGCCTCCAGGGCGGCCGGGGCGGACTCCCACAGGATGTCCCAGGACAAGCGGGCCAGGGCGGTGCCCGACCTGGTGGGCACCCCGCCGACCATGTTCTCGGCGTGCGCCCTCTCCACGGCACGGGCCTCGATCCAGGTGGCGAGGGCGTCCCCGACCCCGGCGGCGAGGAAACGGGCGGGGGCCGCCGCCACGAACCCCGTGTCCACCACGACCAGGGCCGGGTTGCGGTCGTAGAAGCGGTAGGACTCGAACCCGCCGTCCTCGGTGTAGACCACCGAGAGGGCCGAGGTGGGCGCGTCGGTGGAGGCGACCGTGGCCGCGCTCACCCACGGGACCCCGGCGTCCTCGCCCGCGGCCTTGGCCGTGTCGATGGCGGTGCCGCCGCCCAGGCCGACCACCACGTCGTGGTCCCCCTCGGACAGCACCCGGGCGACGCGTTCGATCTCGGCCCGGGTGGGGAGCCCTTCGAAGCGCTCGAAGACGAGCGGCAGGCCCGCCTTGTCGAAGGCGGGCCCCAGGACCGGCTCGGTGAGGCCGCGGACGGTGTCGTCGGCCAGGAGCAGCGGGCGGCGCCCCAGCGGGGCGAGGAGCTCCCCGAGGCGGGCCAGGGCGTCGCGGCCCTGGACGTAGCGCCCCGGGGAGGCGAAGATCCTGGGCCGTGTCCCCTGTGTGTTCTCGGCCATGGTCGTGTTCCCTTCGTCGTGTCGGTGCCTCTCCCTGCCACTGACCGGGTCGGGGTGGAGGGCAAACACGGCCTTGCCGTCCCATCGCCGCCTGTTGGGGTGATCATTGGCCGGCCCCGGCCGGATCCGGCCGGGGCGGGGCCGGGTCAGCGGCCGGTGAGACCGGCCTCGGCCAGGGCGGCGTGGATGCGCTCGGAGGACAGCAGCAGCTCGCTCATCACCGCGGTGACCGAGGCGTCCGAACCCGGCGGGATCTCGGTGACCAGGCCTCCCCATTCGGGCACGGGGACCACGAGCACCCACCAGGGCGAGGGCCGCTTGCCGTTCTCCTCGCGGTCGCGGTAGCGCAGCAGCAGGTGGTCGGGGCGGCCCAGGCCCCCGGGCCGGTTGAGGGAGGGCAGGGTGGTGCCCACGCCGGTGGAGAGGGAGGCGAGCATGTAGGAGCTGGAGGCCGACTGCTCGGCGCGCGCCGTCGCCTTCTCGTCGTCGGGGTGCCCGGAGTGGCCGATGAGGACGCCGTCGAGGTCGAAGGCGGCGGTGTGCGCGGCCCCGGTGCGCGCTTCGAAGTCGGCCAGGAGTTCGCCGACCAGGGCGGGGGACTCGCCTCGCACGAGGGGGCGCCCGTTCCGATTGTTGATCATGAGCGAACCTTAGAGTGGCCAGAGGTGCAGGTGTGAACCAGGATTCCCGTAACCACAGGGGTTCCCGGCTCCCCGGGCGGGGGACGCCTCCGCCCCCGACCACAAAGGCCCAGTTCAGGGCGCCCGTGATGGCCGAGTCACCGTCCGGAACCGCTCCGACCTAATTTCCTGGTTTTCCCGTCTTTTCGGTCGTCCCCCGGGTCCACAGCCAGGCCGCTTCCTCTTCCCCGGTGAGGAAGGCGACCGTCCGATCGGGCCCTGTAGAGACGGAGTCGACGTACCGGGGCGACTCGCGATGAGCGTCTCCTCCCACCGGGCGCACCGCCCACCCGTCCAACCGCCCACCATGGCGGACGGCCCTGCCGGGCACGGGCCAGGCCTGGCGGTTCAGGCCTTGCGGGTCAGCCCCCGGGCCGCGGCCGCGGAGAGGGTGAGGGCCACCGTGTCCTCGATGAGGGCTCCGGCGGTGTCCGAGCCGTCGCGGCCCCAGGCCTCGCGCCAGGCGACCCCGGCCCGGGCGCCCACGGGTGCGGCGGCGCCCGCGATCAGGGCGGCGGGCAGCGCCGGGGCGCCCGCGGCGCGGGCGAGGAGGGCCCCGCCGACGGCCGCGCTGGCGATGCGGGGCGCCAGCCCCGCCCAGCCCAGACGGCTGGGAACGCCGGGGAGCTTGTCGCCGACGAACTCGGCGGCGGTGCCCAGCACCGTCAGCGTCGTCAGTACCGGGCCGCCCCAGGGAACGGTGCGCAGTGCCGTCCCCACGCCCAGGCTCGCCCGCGATCCGGCCGCCAGGCCCAGCAGGCAGGCCCGCACCGGGATTCCCTTCCGATCCGCCATGATGTCCTCCCTTGTGTCGTGATCCTCCCTTTGATCCTGCGCCATGACCCGCCCGGACTCCGGGACCGCCTCGCCGGTCCGGCCGAGAACCGCCCCCGAGGTGAGGCCGGCCCCGATCCCCGGCCCTCGATCGACGGGGCGCGAGGAGCCGGACACACCCCGGGTTCGACGCCGTGGGCCACCACCCGGGACGGTCGGCGCCCGCCCTCCCCGGGTGGGCGGCACGGGCGGACGCGCGTGCCGGAATGCGCGTGCAGGGGTGCGCTGCGCGTGCAGGGGTGCGCGCAGGGGCGCCTGCAAGGGCGTGTGCGACCACAGGTGATGGGGTTGGCGCGCACGGTAACGGGAACACCCTCGTATGTCGTCGTCGAGAGAGTCCCCCCATGGCCACCCACAACTCCGCGGGCGCGGTGAGCGGCGGCGCCGTCGTCCAGATCGGCACCGTCCACGGAGACATCCACCTCAGGCCCGCCCCCGTGCCCCGGCAGCCGCCCGCGCCGCCGCGGTTCTTCACCGACCGGGAACCGGAGCTGCGC
>NZ_JBJJBV010000447.1:0-4391 GCF_045446735.1 Nocardiopsis protaetiae | reverse complement strand
CGGCCGTGTCCGGGGCCGGTCGGCGGTACTAGTCGACGGGCCGGTAGCGGCCGGCCCGGCGCACCAGCGCCGGGCCCGTGCCGCGCACCTCGGGCAGGCCGGTCACGGCGGCGAAGAACACGGTGTGGTCGCCCACCTCCACCCGGCTCAGCACCCGGCACTCGAACGCCGCCAGCGCCTCGTCCAGCACGATCGCCCGGGTCAGCTCCCCCCGGTGGTGGGCGGTGTCGGACACCAGCCGCCGGGCGCTGGGCCGCCCCTCCGCGGAGAACCGGCCCGCCAGCGCCGTCTGGCCGCCGCCGAGCACGCTCACCGCGAACGCGCCGACCTCCTCGATCACCTCGGCCATGTACCCGTCGGAGTCCACGCTCACCGACACCACCGGCGGATCGGCCGAGACCGACCCGAAGGCGCTCACCGTCGCCCCGATGTCGTCCCGGTCGTCGGCGACGGTCACCACCGTCACCCCGACCGGCAGCAGCCCCATCGCGTCCAGGTACGGACCGGTCCCCACCGGATCCCCCACCGCGCCACCCCCGCCCACTCGTCCATGTCCATCGCCCTGATCCTCCCGCACCCGCCCGCGTTCCCAGGAACGCGGCCCGCCGCCCGAGCCGGTCGCCGGCCGAGGACGGCCGTCCGCGGCGCAGCGGTCTTGCTCCCATGCCCCGGCCCACCGCCGGGTTCGGGTCCGCGCCCGGTGCTCCAACGGCCCACCGCGGCGGTGTGAGGCGCGGGCCGCGCCGTCGGCGCGAGCAGCCGTCCGAGCCGGGCGGTCGCCTCCCGATCCGGTCACCGGCCGACGCCCGAACCGGCGGCCGCCCGAGGGCACGGCACCCCCGGCAGTCCGCGGCCTTCCGGCCGAGAGGGCGGACCGCCCCGTCGGCGCAGGCGGCCGCCGCCCGCGCGTCCGGCCCGCCGCCGGGGTGCGGCGGCGGGCCGACGGCTACCGGACGCGGCCCGGGTCGGGCATGGTGAGGGGGCCGGCCTCGGGCAGGCCCAGGACGGCGGCGACGTGGCGCAGCGGGCCCCAGGCGTCCAGGGCGCTCTGCGGCTGCGCGGCGGCCGGGTCCTCGCTGGACTCGTGCGGGCGCAGCCGGTCAAGCGGGTGCCGGCGCGGGAACGGGCGCAGCGGCAGCGCGCGGCCGCCGACCTTCTCCCGGGCGATGCGCACCGCCGTCTCCAGCCCGCCCAGGGCGTCCACCAGGCCGCGGTCGGCGGCGTCCCGGCCGGTCCACACCCGGCCGCGGGCCACCTCGTGCACCTCCTCGCGGCTCATGCCGCGGGCCGCGGCGACCTTGCCGGTGAAGTCCTCGTACACGCGGTCCAGCAGGGCGTTGACCCGCTCCCACTCCGACTCGCTGAACGGCCGGTCGGTGTCGAACATCCCCGCGTGCTCGCCCACGGACACCGCGTCGCTGGTGATCCCGTACCGCTCCAGCAGCGGCCCCAGCACCGGCTTGCCGACGATGACGCCGATCGACCCGGTCAGGGTGCCCGGCTGGGCGACGATCGCGTCCGAGGCCAGCGTCACGTAGTAGCCGCCCGACCCGGCGATGTCGCCCATCGTCGTCACCACCGGGATGCCCGCCTCGCGGGTCAGCTCCGCCTCGCGGCGGATGGCGTCGGAGGCCGTGGGCGACCCGCCGCGGCTGTCCACCCGGAACACCACCGCCTTGACGTGCGGGTCCCGGCGGGCGGCCCGGAACGCGGCCGACACCGTGTCCGACCCCATCACCGTGCCGCCGCCCAGCGGCGAGCGCCGGGTGCGCCCCAGGCTGATCGTCCCGGTGGCGGTGATCAGCGCGATGTGGTCGGCGCCCCCGCCCACCCGCGGCCGCGGCCCCGGGGTGTTGCGGCGGTGGTAGCGGGTGACGAAGGTGAGCCGCGGCTCGGGGCCGTCCTCCCCGCGCGCTCTGGACAGCAGGTCGGCGTACACCTCGTCGCGGTAGGCCAGGCGGTCGACCAGCCCGCGCTCGACCGCCTCGGCGCCCACGAACGGCCCCTGCGAGACCAGGGCGCGCACCTCGTCGGCGGACAGCGACCGGGCCGCGGCCACCCCCTCGACCAGCTGGTCGCCCAGCGAGTCGACGATCCGCCCGGTCGCCTCGCGGTGGGCGTCGGTGAACCCGGTCTCGGTGACCCCGTTGAGCGCGTTCTTGTACTCGTACCGCTTGCCGACCTCGTACCCCAGGCCCAGCTTGTCCAGGGCGCCCTTGACGAAGGTGCTCTTGAGCTGGAGCCCGGTCAGCCCCAGCACGCCGGTGGGCGCCATGACGATCTCGGAGAACGCGCAGGCCAGGTAGTAGGGCAGGTTGCCGTCGCCCGCCTCGCCGAAGGAGTCGGCCCAGGCCAGGGCGGGCTTGCCGGCCGCGCGGAAGTCGGCGATGCAGGTGCGCAGCTCCTGCACCTTGGCGAACCCCAGCGACCGGGTGTCGACCCGCACCAGCAGCGCCGCCACCTCCGGGTCGCGGGCGCCGCGCCGGATCCCCTCCACCACGTCCAGGTAGTGCTGGCGCCGACGGTTGACGAGTTGGCCGATCGGGTCGCCGGGGGCCTCGTCGGCGACCCCCTCGGTCAGGTCCAGCTCCAGTACCAGGGGTCCGTCCCGGCGGGGCCCGAACCGGTCGAGGGACAAGGGTTGCGTGATCTTCGCGAGGTCCACCATGGGCCCCAGGGTAGTCGGCGGGGCCCCGCCGGGGCGGGTGTCCCCGGCGGCCTGTGGACAACCGGGGCCGGCGGCGGCCGGCGCCCGCCCGGCAGGGCCCCGCGGTGGGGTTTTCGGCTGTTCCGTGATGTGCCGATGAACGTCACCGTCCGTCGACAGGTTTTACACGGGGCCAATGCATATGAGGCGCATCACGCTCCAGGGGGTGCAGAGGGTCGACTCATTCCCCGTACGCGGACATGCACCCTCCGCTACCGTTGTTGCTCGAACCACTGATCGAACATCCCGAGGCGGAAAAAGGGGGTGGGCCCATGGCCGCAGGTGACCCGAGCGAGCGCCAGGCGAAGAAGAAGCGGGGATTCACCCCCGAGCCGGGCCGTGTGGTGCAGGCGTACCGGTTCGCTCTGGACCCGGGCGCCGGAGTCGAGGCCCGTTTGCGGTCGCATTGTGGTGCGGCGCGGGCGGCCTATAACTGGGCGGTCGCGCATGTGCTCGCCTGTTGGGACCAGCGGCGTGCCGAGGAGTCCTACGGCATCGGCGAAGAGGACCGTGCCCCGTGGCGGTCGTGGTCGCTGCCCGCGCTGCGCAGGGCGTTCAACGCCGCCAAGAGGGAGGACCCTCGGTTCGCGGGGTGGTGGGCGGACAACTCCAAGGAGGCCTACAACACCGGGTTCGCCCATGCGGCGGCGGCGTTCGACAACTACGCCAGGTCCAGGCGCGGTGAGCGTGCCGGTGCGCGGGTGGACCGTCCTCGCCTCAAGTCCAAGCACCGGGCCCGCCTGGCGTGCCGGTTCACCACCGGCACCATCCGGGTCGAGGACGACCGCCGCCATGTGGTGCTGCCCGTGGTGGGTCGCATCCGTACCCATGAGAGCACCCGCAAGCTCCACCGGCGCATCGCGAACGGCACGGCGCGGATTCTGGCGGCGACGGTGTCCCATACCCGGGGCCGGTGGCAGGTGTCCTTCCAGGTCGAGGTCGAGCGCGAGGCCGCCACCCCGCGACGGCCCGGGTCGGTGGCGGGGGTGGACCTGGGGATCAGGACGTTGGCGGTGGTCGCCGACGACACGGGGCAGACCCGCCACGTGCCCAGTCCGCGCCACCTCACCGGCGAGCTGGCGCGGCTGCGCCGCGCCTGCCGGAGGGTGTCCCGCCGCCGGGGACCGGATCGGCGCACCCGGCAGGAACCATCAAGGAGGTGGCGCCGGGCCAACGAGCAGCGCAACCGGATCCACCACCGGGTGGCGGACCTGCGCGCCGATGCGCTGCACAAGTTCACCACGTCCCTGGCCCGCGAGTACGGGACCGTGGTCGTGGAGGACCTGCACGTGGCCGGGATGGTGAGGAACCGGCGTCTGGCCCGGTCGATCGCCGATGCCTCCTTCGGTGAGATCCGCCGCCAACTGGCCTATAAGACCGTGTGGAACGGTGGGTGGCTGGTGGTGGCGGATCGGTGGTTCGCCTCCTCCAAGACGTGCTCGGGCTGTGGTGCGGTGAAAGCCAAGCTGCCCCTGTCCGTGCGCACCTTCAGCTGCGATGAGTGCGGTCTGGTCCTGGACCGGGACGTCAACGCCGCACGCAACCTGGCCGCCCTGGCGGCGCGGGTGAGCAGTAGTACCGGTACCGGAGTGGCCGGAGACCGGGACACGCAAGTGTCGAAGCCTCGTGGAGCCGACCATAGGACCCGCACCACCCGCCGGGGCCGCACGGCCCCGGCGGGGCG
>NZ_JBJJBV010000446.1:0-3333 GCF_045446735.1 Nocardiopsis protaetiae | reverse complement strand
GCAGTCCCGGGGCCGGGCCCGGGACGGGGCCGGGAGGTCACATGCCGAAGAGGGAGGACCAGGAGAAGGGGCGGCGGTGGCCGACCTGGAGGGTGCCGCCGTGGCAGGTGCCGGTGATGACGAAGTGCGGGGCGGGCGGGCGGGGGATGGCGTCGGCGTCCACCTTGAGGCTGCCCAGCCAGGAGGTGTCGACGTCGACCTCGGCGGTGGACCGCTCGGGCAGGATCACCTCGGCGCCGCCCCAGGAGACCTCCAGGTGGACCTCGACGCGGTCGTGCGGGATGTCGGCCTCGCGGAAGTCGAGCCGGGTGGCCCCGTACTTGTTGCGGACCTCGATGCGCCGGGGCACCTGCCAGCGGCCCTTGCGGACGACGCTGTCGCCGTCGGACCGGACGACCATGATGTCCTCGGGGTGGATGCGGTCGGCCGGCCGGTTGTCGGCGACCACCGGGATGGGGCCGGTGGTGGCGCCGGGCGAGCCGGGCAGGTCGGCGGTGATGGGTTCGAGGTCGGCGTAGGTCTTGGCGGTGAAGGCGGCTTCGAGCCGTTCGTCGAGTTCGTCGAGGGTGATGCGCCCCTCGGCCGCCGCTTCCCGGAGCACCTCGGCCACCTGGTGGCGTTCGGCGTCGGAGACCCGCAGTCGGGCTCTGTCCTCGGAGACCACGGCCGCACCGTTCCCTTCCGTCGTACTGGTGGTCCCACGTTAAAGCACGGGCCCGGCGCGAAGGGAATGAGAATGTCCCGCCGCGCACGCTTTGGTGCGGGTGGGGTCTGGGTACCGGATGTTCTAGGGGGCGTGCCCGTGACGCGCTCCCGCGGGTGGTCAGGACTCTGCCGGGGTAGGACGGACCCCGGCAGAGTCCTGGACCACACGGATGGCACGTGGCCGTCTCCCCTGTGCGATACACGATCTCGTGCCCGGCACGGGTCTGCACAGAGCGTGTCCGAAACCGGCCACTGCGTGAAATGTCCCCGCAAGGCCCGTCCGTACCCGGGGCGCCCGGATGCCCGTTCTTCCGCAGGGTTTTCGGCCCGAGGGTTCTCACGGGCACATCCTGCACCGCCACTCCCAGGAACCCCGATCGGATCAGGCGTCATCGCCGTGCGTAACCGGATTTCGGACAGTCGATAAACACCTTTGAGGACATCACAGGCTCGCGCGGAGCCGCAGGTCAGCGCGCGCCCGTCCGGGCCCGCCGGAAATGTTCGGCCGCACGATCGAACATGCTTCCGTAGAACCCCCTCCCACCTGGGATGACGAACGCCCCGAAAAGCCCCGGAAACCTGGCGGGAATCGGCCTGCGAGCGGCGTTTGCCGGAATTGGGCCACGAGCATGATCACAGGTGAGAGGGTGCGCAGGCCCGCCCCCTCCGCCCCGACACCACCCGCTCCGAACGCCTCAGACGCCGAGCCATCACCTGGTCGAAGACCGGAGGAGACCCACGACGTGTCCGCCCTTGCGATCGCCCCGACCTTCCTCAGCGACTTCACCCGCCTCACGCCCGACGTCCAGCTCGACACCCTGGCCGTGATGCGCGCCTACCAGGCCGGGGAACGGCCCGACCTGGAATCCGTGGCGGACGCCGCCGACCCGCGGGTCCGGATCGTCGGCATCGCCCCCGACTGGTCCGGCGTCGTCGTCCCGGCGCCCGCGGCCGATGAGCACGACGGGCCCGACGGCCCCGACGGGGCCGACGACGAGTCCGCCGAGCGCCCCGGGACCCACTACCGCCTGCTCACCGTGCTGCCGCGCGAGGAGGCGCTCCGCTTCGCCCGCCGCCTGCTCCCGGCGTCCCCGGAGCTCGTGCCGCTCGGCCCGGGCGCCCCGGCCGACCCGCGCCCCAGCGGCCCGCCCGAGCTGGCCGGCGCCCTGCGCGCGCCCTTCCGGCAGTGGCAGGTCACGCTCCACCCGGACCAGCACCGGATCACCGAGGCCCACTACAACGGCGCCGTGCAGATCACCGGCGGCCCCGGCACCGGCAAGACCGTCATCGCCCTGCACCGGGCCGCCCACCTGGCCGAACGCGATGCCGCCGCGTACCCCGAGGACCACCGCGAGTCGGTCCTGCTGACCACCTACAACCGGGCCCTGGCCCAGTCCCTGTCCGACCGCCTCGACCAGCTGCTGCCCGACCCCGGGGTGCGCGCCCGGGTCCGGGTGGCGACCATCGACAGCCTGGCCCGCTCCGTGGTGCAGGCCCACGGCGTCCCGCCGCGCCTGATCGGCAAGGACGACCTGGCCCGCCGCTGGCGCGCGGTGGCGCTGGCCGACGGGCTGCCCTTCTCCGGCCGCTTCCTGGTCGACGAGTGGGAGCAGGTCATCCTGGCCAAGGGTCTGGAGCTGCTGCCCGAGTACATCCGCTGCGAGCGCAGCGGGCGGGTGCAGCACCTGGCGCCCGAGCACCGGCGCCAGGTGTGGGAGACCATCCGGCGCTATGTCGGCGCCATGCGGGTGGAGGGGCTGTGGTCCTACCCGCAGCTGGCGGCGGAGGCCGCCCGGGTGCTGGGCCGCGGCGGCCCGCTGTTCCGGCACGCGGTGGTCGACGAGGCGCAGGACCTGCACCCGGCCCAGTGGCGGATGCTGCGCGCCGCCGTCCCCGAGGGCCCCGACGACCTGTTCATCGTCGGCGACCCGCACCAGCGGGTGTCCGACAACCGGGTGTCGCTGGCCTCGCTCGGCATCAACGTGCGCGGGCGCGGCCACCGGCTCCGGGTGAGCTACCGGATCACCCAGGAGATCCTCGACTGGAGCATGCCGATCCTGGGCCGCCGGGCGGCGCTGGGCATGGACGACGACGCCGACACCCTGGCCGGCTACCGCTCGCTGCTGCGCGGGACGGCGCCGGTGGTGCGCGGCTGCGCCGACCGGGCCGAGGAGCTCACCGCCCTGGGCGACTGGGTGCGGGTGTGGCTGGAGGCCGGGGTCGACCCGACCGAGATCGCGGTGGCCGGGCGCAACCACTGGGTGGTGCGCGGGATCGCCAAGGAGCTGACGGCCCGGGGCATCCCGACCGCGCCGCTGGAGGAGTCCGGCGGCCCGGAGGCGGTGCGCGTGGGCACGCTGCACCGGCTCAAGGGCCAGGAGTTCCGCTGCGTGGCCCTGGTGGGGGTGGCCGACCACCTGCTGCCGCCCAAGGCCGCGATCGAGGCGGCCGACGGCGACCAGGTGGCCCTGGAGCACGCCTTCCAGCAGGAGCGGACGCTGCTGTTCACAGCCTGCACGCGGGCGCGCGACGCCCTGTACGTGTCGCACGTGGGGCGGCCGAGCCGGCTGATCACCGAGGGCCGCTGACCCGGGTCCCGGACCCGGTGGGAGAACGGAGAGGGGGGCG
>NZ_JBJJBV010000445.1:0-3423 GCF_045446735.1 Nocardiopsis protaetiae | reverse complement strand
CCCCGTCGCTGTGCGGACCCCGGATATTCCCCGGTTGTTCGTGCGTGTTGCCACACCGAAAACCCTCCCGATCCGAGGTGCCTGTGGTACGTTCGAGATGATTGTTAGTCGTTGAATTTCGCAGTTGGTGTCTTGCCCGCGGAGTTTGTGACCGGCGGGCGGTTTCTCTTGGGAGTCGGCTCGCGGCAATTCTCGGGCGTGAGGTTGCGCCCGATGTACACCGAGCTGAAGGAGACAACATGGCTCAGGGAACTGTGAAGTGGTTCAACGGCGAGAAGGGCTTCGGCTTCATCTCCCCCGACGACGGTGGCCCCGACGCCTTCGTTCACTACAGCGCCATCCAGGGTTCGGGCTTCCGTAACCTGGAGGAGAACCAGCGCGTGGAGTTCGACATCGTCGCCGGCACTCGCGGCCCGCAGGCCGAGAACGTCGTCGCCCTCTAACTCCTAGCGAGCTAGAGCACCACGACTCAGGACGACCCTGTTCGTAGGCCTTCGGCCTTCTGGCGGGGTCGTCCTTCGTTTTACCGGGGGGAGACCCCCCGAACCCCCCGAGGTACCCCCTGGGGTCGAGGTCTGCGGGTCTCGGCTCCGTGTGCGTGTGCTTCTCTCACATCGTGCTGTGACCCTGCTCGGGGGCCTTCGGCCTTCTGGCGGGGTCGTCCTTCGTTCTACCGGGGGGAGACCCCCCGAACCCCCCGAGGTACCCCCTGGGGTCGAGGTCTGCGGGTCTCGGCTCCGTGCGCGCGTGCTTCTCCCACATCGTGACGCGACCCCGCCGCAGGTCCGGCCTGTGGCGGGGTCGTTGTCGTGTCGTCGTCGTTCGGTCAGCCGCGGGCGGGCACGGGGGCGGTCAGCAGCTGCTGGACGCGGGTGCGGACCCGGGGGGTCTCCAGGCCGCGCACGGTCACCGTGGTGCGGCGGCGCAGCACGTCGTCGACGGTCACCGCCCACTCGCGGTCGCGGGCGAACACCACCTGGGCCCACACGTCCGGGCCGTCCGGGTGGATGCGCTCGCCCAGCGACGGGTCCTCGCGGATGAGCGCGGCGATGTCCAGGGCCAGGCTGCCGTAGTGGGAGGCCAGGTGGCGGGCCACCGGCGGCTCCATGCGGGCGCCCGGCTCGCGGTCGATGAGGATCCGCTGCGCGACCGCGTCCGGGCTGGCCAGACCCGGCAGCGGGACGGTCCGCAGCGGGTCGGCCATCTCCTCGGCCAGCGGCACCGAGCGCACCTTGCGCAGCTCGTTCAGGACGGTCCGGCCGATGTGCCGGTAGGTCGTCCACTTGCCCCCGGCCACCGACAGCATGCCGCCGCGGCCCTGGGTCACCACCGTCTCGCGCTTGGCGGCGCTGGTGTCCCCGGCGCCGCCCGGCAGCACCCGCAGCCCCGCGAACGCGTAGTCCACGTGGGAGGCGTCCAGGTACGGCGCGTCGATGCCCAGTTCCGCCTCGCCCAGGATCTGCTCCACGTCGGAGGGCACCACGGACACCTCCGCCGGGTCCCCGGTGTACTCCTCGTCGGTGGTGCCCAGCAGCAGGCGGCCCTCCCACGGGATGGCGAACGACACCCGGTGGCGGTCCACCGGGATGGTCAGCGCCGCCCGCCACGGCTCCGGGGTGCGCAGCACCAGGTGGGCGCCCTTGGACAGGCGCACGCTCGGGGCCGCCGCGGGGTCCTCCATCCGGCGCAGGTGGTCCACCCACGGGCCGGTCGCGTTGAGGACCAGGCGGGCGTCGACACCGAACTCCGTGCCGTCGGTGCGGTCGCGCAGCTCGGCACCGGTGACCCGGGTCCCGGTGCGGCGCAGGTCCACGACCTCGGCGTGGTTGAGGACGACGGCCCCCGCGTCGACGGCGGCCCGCACGGTCATGATCGCCATGCGGCTGTCGTTCATCTGGTGGTCGCCGTAGGCGGCGACCGACTTCAGGCCCTCGGTGCGCAGGCCCGGGGCCAGCCGGGCGGCCTGGGCCGGGGACAGCAGGCGGCCCATGCCGTCGCCGAACGCCGACAGCGCCGAGTACAGGAACACGCCCGCGCCCATCTTGGCGGCGCCGTGCGGGCCGCCCTCGTAGACCGGCACGAGGAACGGCAGCGGGTTGACCAGGTGCGGCGCCACGGTGGTGGCCAGGGAGCGGCGCTCGCGGTGGTTCTCGGCGACCAGCTTGAGGTTGCCGGTCTGGAGGTAGCGCAGCCCGCCGTGGACGAGCTTGGAGGAGGCGCTGGAGGTGGCGCCGGCGAAGTCGCCCGCATCCACCATGGCGACCCGCAGACCGGACTGGGCGGCGTTCCAGGCGACGGAGGTGCCGAGGATGCCGCCGCCGACGACGAGGAGGTCGAAGGTGCCGCGGGAGAGTTCGGCGCGGGTGCGCGAGCGGTCCGTGCCGCCGCCGGGGAGCGCGACGGTGGCGCCGGACACCGGGGCGAGGGCGCCCGCCGGGTCGGCGCCGTCGGCGATGCGGCTCGCGGTGGCGGCGGTGTCCGCGGTGGGGGCGGCATTCGGGGCCTGGGTGCGCGGAGCTTCGGTGTCGCGGGCGGCGGGCACGGAGGCGCCGGGGCGCCGGTCGGCCGGGTCGGGCGTGGTCGTCATGGCCGGGTACTCCTCGGAGAGGGATGGCTGTGCGGCCGCCGGAACGGACTCCGCGTTCCGTGCGGACATCGCCTCGATCATACGACAATGCCGCACGGCAGTGCAGGGGGTAGGGAACTCTGGGAGGCTTTCGGTGCGGTTTCGGTGCACTTCTCGGTGGCGTGACGTTCTGATGTGACGGTCGGTGGCCGCTGTGTGGCGTGGTGTTCCTGTGATGCGTCATTGTCGAACGCGGCCGGGCGGCCGACTCCGGACACGGGTCCGCGCCAACGCACCCGCTGTGACCGGCGTCTCATTGGTGAGGGCGAAAAGAACGGGGGACCACGATGCACGGAGGACACGCACGGATCACGGCCGCGGTGGGTGCGGCGGCCCTGGCCGCCGCGGCGGCGCTCGTCGGCGGAGCCGCACACGCGGGCGAGGAGGACCAGCCCCGCCCCTGCCGCAGCGACGATTTCCAGGTGACCGAGACCGACTGGGACGCCGCCGGGACGCTGTACATCGAGTTCAGGCTGGACCGCACCGGGGACGGCGGACCCTGCCTGATGAGCGACCGGTTCGGCGTCCACTGGACCGACGTCCCCGCCGGGCAGCGGGTGGGCGAGTGGGCCCGCTACAGCGACGAGATCCGGGACCCGTGGGTGGTGCCGGGCGGCGGGTACGCCCTGCTGACCCTGGCCCAGCCGAACCCGGACGACTTCGACCCGCAGGACTGCGGGGAGGTGCTCACCGCCACCGGGATCACCGTCTACCAGGACTTCCACGACGACCCGGGCGTACACGGGGAGCTGACCGCGCCGGTCCGGGTGTGCGAACTGGAGGCGGGCGCCCCCACC
>NZ_JBJJBV010000444.1:0-3416 GCF_045446735.1 Nocardiopsis protaetiae | reverse complement strand
CGCTGCCCTGTCGGCTGTCGAAGACGCCCTCGGAGCGCAGCAGGTCGTAGGCGGAGACCACGGTGGTGCGGCTGACCCGCAGCGCCGTCGCCAGGACGCGTTCGGAGGGGAGTCGCTCGCCGGGGGCGAGACTGCCCTCGGTGATGAGCGCCTGGAGGGCGTCGGCGAGCCTGCGGTAGAGCGCGCCGCTCCCGGCGGACCAGGCACCGAGGAGCCCGACGAGGTCGTCCACCGTCCGGGAAGAGTCCATTACCGCCTCCATTGGCCCTGTGCGTCGCTTCTTCTCAGGTCCATACTGACAGAAATGGACCTCGAAGAGGAGTCGTGATGGCAGACCAATTCTTGACCTTGGCCGAATCCAGGGTGATCCGGGGCGAACAGCTGGGCGATCTGGTGGAGGCGCTTCGGGAGCAGGCGCGGTCCATCGAGGGCCACCTGGGCGAAGTGGACTTCTCCCACGCGGAGAACGAGGTCCACCTGGTGACCCTGTGGCGGGACCCGGTGGCCCTGCGGACCTTCGTCGAGCTGACCCACCGCCTGCTGGTGGAGCACCGCGAACGGCACGGCGCCTTCCCCGCGGTGGAGCGCACCCTGTGGTGGTCGGCGGACGAGCCCACGCCGGAGGAGGTCCACGGACGCGAGGAGCACCTGCGCGCCCACGGACCCGGCCCGCGGGCGTTCACCCTCGCGTCGCCGGTCCCGGCCGCCAGCCGGGCAGCGCTCGCCGTGCCGTCTCCGCGAAGGAACGCGGGTCCTGGCCACCGCACCCCCGCGGCAGCCTCCCGACGACCGGCCCCGCGCCCATCGTCGGCAGGTCGTCCAGATTGCACCGCATCGCCAGGTCGGGCTCGGTCGGCCACGCGCCGATGACCACCCCGGCCGGGCGCAGCCCCCGCGCGCGCAGCGCCTCGGCGGTGAGCGCCACGTCGTTGAGCGTGCCCAGCCCGGCCCGCGCCACGACCAGGACGGGGGCGTCCAGCAGCACGGCGACGTCGGCGAGGGTCTGGCCCTCGGCGTTCAGCCGCACCAGCAGGCCGCCGGCGCCCTCGATGAGGACCAGGTCGTGGTCGCCCTCCAGGGCGCGGGCGGCGTCGGCGACGCCCTCGGCGCGCACCTCCGGCAGCCCGGAGCGGGCGGCCGCGGTGGCGGGGGCCAGCGGCTCGGGGTAGCGGGCCAGTTCGACCGGGGTCACGGAGGGGACCAGGGCGGCGACGGTGTGCACGTCGCCGGGCTCGCCCTCCCCCACCCCGGTCTGGGCGGGCTTGAGCACCGCGACCCGGCCGCCCGCCACGGCGGCCAGCGCCGCGGTCGCCACGGTCTTGCCCACCTCGGTCCCGGTGCCGGTCACCACGAGGATCATCGGGACGCCTCCGCGGCCGCGACCATGCCCGCCGCCACCGCGGCGACCTCCTCGTCGGTGCAGATATAGGGGGGCATGGCGTAGACCAGGTTCCGGAACGGGCGCAGCCACACCCCCGCCTCCAGGGCGGCGCGGGACGCCTCGCGCATCCGCACCGGGTCCTCCAGTTCGATCACCCCGATCGCGCCGCGCACCCGTGTGCCGGGGACCCCGGCCAGCCCGGCCGCCAGGCCGCGTTCGACCCGGGCGACGGCCTCCCGCCACCCCGACTCCAGCAGCAGCCGGATCGAGGCGACCGCCACGGCGCAGGCCAGCGGGTTGGCCATGAACGTGGGGCCGTGCGCCAGCACCGGCACCTCGCCCCCGGCGATCGTCCCCGACACCCGCTCGGTGCACAGCACCGCGGCCAGGGTCATGTAACCGCCGGTCAGCGCCTTGCCCAGGCACATGATGTCGGGCACCACCCCGGCGGTGTCGGCGGCGAACAGGTCGCCGGTGCGCCCGAACCCGGTGGCGATCTCGTCGAAGACCAGCGGCACGCCGTGCTCGTCGGCGATCGCCCGCAGGTCCTTGAGGTGTCGCGGGTCGTGGAAGCGCATGCCCCCGGCGCCCTGCACCAGGGGCTCCACGATGATCCCGGCCAGCTCGCGGGAGTGCCGCGCGGCCAGGGCGGCTACCTCGGCGGTGTGGTCGGGGTCGTAGTGCTCCTGCGGGGGCGCGGGCGCGAACACCTGCCCGGGCAGCACGTCCCCCCACAGGGCGTGCATGCCGCCCTCGGGGTCGCACACGCTCATCGCGTGGAAGGTGTCCCCGTGGTAGCCGCCCCGCCAGGTGAGGAACCGGCTGCGGCCGCTCTCCCCGCGGGAGCGGTGGTACTGCAAACACATCTTCATGGCCACCTCGACGGCGACCGAGCCGGAGTCGGCGAGGAACACGTGGCGCAGCGGCCCGGGGGTGATCTCCACCAGCAGCTCGGCCAGCTCGGCCGCCGGGCGGTGGGTGAGCCCGCCGAACATCACGTGGCTGAACTCGTCGGCCTGCGCGCGCAGCGCGGCGTCCAGCACCGGGTGGCGGTAGCCGTGGATCGCCGACCACCAGGACGACATGCCGTCGACGACGTCGTGCTCGCGCTCCCCGTCCCACAGCCGCAGCCGCGCCCCCCGCGCCCCGGTCACCACGAGGGGCGGTTCGGCGGCGGGCAGGGTCGCGTAGGGGTGCCACAGGTGGGCGCGGTCGACGGAACGTATCCACTCAGGCGTCATGTGGTCCCATTTTTCCGGCACGGCGCGCGGACCGGATCCGTGCAGACCTACCAGGTTCGGTGTCCGAACTTTGTGGGCTTCCACCGGTGACGCGCGGGGTGCCGACCGGGCAGAGTCGGTAGCGCCTCCCTGGCACGAGGACCGGACCGCCCCAGCGGGATTGGCCGCCGCTGGGTCGGTCCCTTCGTGCACCGGCTCCCCCCGTCGTCCCACCCCCTCGGAGTCACGCGACGCCCAGTTCCCCGCAGCGAAGGAGACCCGCCATGGACGGCACCGCCCTGTATCCGCCCCGCCGCCCGTGGACGCTCCGCTCGCGCACCGGCCCCGGACAGGACCGGCACCCCTTCTCCTGGCTGTCGCAGGCCGCCCGGGTGCGGGCCCGGTCGGGGCTCTCCCGCCGGGTCGTGCCGCGGCCGGCCGTGGAGGACGTGCTGGACCTGGCCGGCAACGACTACCTGGGGCTGCTGCGCCACCCGCGGGTGACCGCCGCCGCCGGGGCGGCGCTGCACCGCTGGGGCACCGGGGCGGGCGGCTCGCGCCTGGTCACCGGCGACACCGAGCTCCACCACGAGCTGGAGCGGGAGCTCGCCGACTTCGCCGGGACCGAATCGGCCCTGGTGTTCTCCTCCGGCTACACCGCCAACCTGGCGATGCTCACCGCGCTGACCGCCCGCGTGCCCGGGGCGGACGCCGACGCCCCGGCCCCGCTGCTGGTGTGCGACCGCCACAACCACGCCTCGCTGATCGACGCCGCCCGGCTGGCCCGGGCGGGCGGGGCCCGGGTGGAGCTGTTC
>NZ_JBJJBV010000443.1:0-3613 GCF_045446735.1 Nocardiopsis protaetiae | reverse complement strand
CCGCCGTGTGCCCACCCCGACACACAAAACCGGACAAAGCATGATCAAGGGTGCGCCACCATGGTCTGCATGCCTCTTCCCAAAGCCGAACTCCACCTGCACATCGAAGGCACCCTCGAACCCGAACTCGCCTTCACCCTCGCCCACCGCAACAACATCACCCTCCCCCACACCACCGTCGACGAACTCCGCGCCGCCTACGAGTTCACCGACCTCCAATCCTTCCTCGACCTCTACTACGCCCTCATGGACGTCCTGCGCACCGAGGCCGACTTCACCGACCTCACCCGCGCCTACCTCACCCGCGCCGCCGCCCAAGGCGTCCGCCACGCCGAGATCTTCTTCGACCCCCAGGCCCACACCGCCCGCGGCATCACCCTCGACACCGTCGTCAACGGCATCACCGCCGCCCTGGACACCGCCGAAACCGACCACGGCATCAGCACCCACCTCATCCTGTGCTTCCTGCGCGACCGCCCCGCCACCGAGGCCATGGACACCCTCCACGCCGCCCGCCCCCACCTGGACCGCATCATCGGCGTCGGCCTGGACTCCGCCGAGGTCGGCCACCCCCCGACCAAGTTCACCCAGGTGTTCGCCGCCGCCCAGGACCTGGGACTGCACCTGGTCGCCCACGCCGGCGAGGAGGGCCCGCCCGACTACATCCGCCAGGCCCTGGACCTCGGGGTGGAGCGCATCGACCACGGCATCCGCTGCCTGGAGGACCCCGACCTGGTCACCCGCCTGGCCGCGAACCGCACCCCGCTCACGGTGTGCCCCCTGTCCAACGTGCGCCTGCGCGCCGTGGACACCATGGCCGACCACCCCCTGCCCGCCCTCATGGACGCCGGCCTCCTGGTCACCGTCAACTCCGACGACCCCGCCTACTTCGGCGGCTACGTCGACGACAACTACCAAGCCCTGGCCGACCACCTGCACCTCACCCAGGAGCAGCTGCGCACCCTGGCCCGCAACTCCTTCGAGGCCTCCTTCCTGCCCCACGCCCGCAAGAAGGAGCTCATCGCCCTCGTCGACGCCCACTGACACACAAAAAAAAAGGGGGCGGCGCACCCGCGCCGCCCCCGAGCCTCACGCCCAGGTGAGGGACTGGCCGTGCTCCCCCGCCCAGGCCACCACCCGCCCGTCCACCGCCACCGTGAAGTGCGTGGGCTCGGGCGGCCGCGCCCCCTCGATCCAGGGCAGCACCCGCCACCCCTCGTACGACACCCAGTGCCCGGGCAACTCCCCCATCAAGGCCGCGAACCGCTCCCGCTCGGCCGGGGACAGGTAGGCCAGCACCGCCCCGTGGAACACCACCGGCGTCACCCCCTCGGGCACCTGAGAGACCAGGTCGGCGACGGTCTCCAACAGATCCCCGGCCACGATCGGCGGCGGCCCCGCCGCGGCCACCAGCGACGCCGCCGCCCGCAACCGCTCACGCCGCGCCGCCTCGTTGACCCCCGGCCAGATCAGGCACTCCAACCACCGCACGTCCCCCGCATCCGCGGCGTTCAACGGGTTCAGGTCCACCCCGGCCCGCCAGGCCACCTCCACCACCCGCCCCGGCACCGGAACACCCCCCGAGGTGGAGCACTCCAGCACCAACGGCGACTCCCCGACCGGGTCGGCACCGTCGTAGGAGTAGGCGTACCGGTCCGGATACAGGCACAACCCCGCCGAGGACCCCACCTCCACCAACCCCAACGGGCCGGGCAACGTGGCCAGCACCGGCAGCAGGACCGCGCACCGGCGCACCTCGTTGGTCTGCGTCATCCGCTCCAGCACGACCTCGCGCACCGCGTCCCAGTGCTCCACCGCCCACGCCCGGAACCCCGCCCACCCCTCCACCGGGCCGCCCAGGAACCGCACCGCCCCCAACAGCAGGTTCGGTTGGCGCTTGTTCCCCTCCGGCAGGGACAGCACCGACCCCACCATGTCGTCGTCCCCGGCCAGCCCACGGGCGATCTCCGCATAGGAGACGGCGCCACCGGCCTCGTAGTGGTCGGCGAACATCCGGTACACGGCGCGCACCCGCGCGGCCTCGTCCTGGTGATCCAACACCGGCCTCATCTCATATCCGGGGAAAGGGGCAACCCACCCGTACCCATGACAGGGGGTGGGTCACCGTGACCCCCTTCACGCCCAGTCCGGCCGGTCCTCCTCCCACAACAGGAACCGCGAGTTCTCCCGCGCCAACCCCACCACCTCCGCGGGCGCCCTCTCCGGCGACCCCGCATCGAACGGCGGCGCCGGGTCGTACTCCAACGCCAACTGCACCATCTGCGCCCCGAACCCCCCCACCAGCTCCCCCGCCAACGCCAACCCCATATCGATCCCCGCACTCACCCCCGCCGCCGTCACGTACTTGCCGTCGAACACCACCCGCTCCCCCACCGCGTGCTCCACACCCAACCCCGCCAACTCCTGCCCCGCCAACCAGTGCGTGGCCGCCCGCCGCCCCGCCAGCACCCCCGACGCCGCCAGGATCAACGACCCCGTGCACACCGACCCCGTCCACCGGCTCCCGCCGTCCACGTGCCGCACCCACTCCACCAGCGCACCCCCCATCTGACGCGCCTGCCCCGGCCCGCCCGGCACCACCACCACATCCGCGGCGTCCACCTCACCGAACCCCGCGTCCACCACCAGCCCCACCCCGCCCGCCGACGCCCGCACCGGACCCGGCCGCTCACCCACGAACACCGTCTCCACCCCCGGCAACGACCCCAGCACCTCATAGGGGCCGATCGCGTCCAACGCCGTCACACCCTCGAACAACACGACCGCCAACCGCACCACTCACACACCTTCCGCACCGTGGAACCTGCTCCGATACCCCGCCGGGGAACACCCCAACGACCGCACGAACACCCGCCGCATCACCTCCGCCGACGCGAACCCACTACGCCGCGCCACCGCCTCCACCCCCAGCCCCGACTCCTCCAACCACCGCCGCGCCGCCTCCACCCGCACCCGCTCCACATACCGGCCCGGCGTACACCCCACCTCCCGGCCGAACACCCGCGCGAACTGGCGCACCGACAACCCCACCCGCGCCGCCAGCGCCTCCACCGACAGATCCCCCTCCGGATGCTCCACGATCCAGTGCTGCACCTCCCGCACCGCCGGGCGCTGCGCCCACTGCGCCGCCAACGGCGCCGAGAACTGGGCCTGCCCGCCCGGCCGGCGCAGGAACACCACCAGGTGCCGGGCCACCTCCAACGCCACCCGCCGCCCCAGGTCCTCCTCCACCAACGCCAACGACAGATCCACCCCCGCACTCACCCCCGCCGAGGTCGACACCCGCCCCTGGCGCACGAAGATCGGATCGGGATCCACCTCCACCCCCGGGAACCGGCCCGCGAACTCCCCGCAGTACGCCCAGTGCGTCGTGACCCGCAACCCCTCCAACACCCCCGCCTGCGCGAGCAGGTACGCCCCCGTGCACACCGACGCCACCCGCCCCGCCCGCCCGCACGCCCCCGCCAGCCACTCCACCAGCCCCGGATCCACACCCCCACGGGCGCCCTCGCCCCCGGCCACCACCAGGGTGTCGATCCGCCCCACCTCCTCCAGCGCCACCGACGGCACCAGACCCAACCCGCTGGACGCC
>NZ_JBJJBV010000442.1:0-3460 GCF_045446735.1 Nocardiopsis protaetiae | reverse complement strand
CGTACGAGCGCACCGCCGGCCGGGAGGGGACGGGGTCCCGCAGGAGAGCGCGGAGCCCCGTCCCCATTCTGGGCTAGCACTGTCGGGCTAGCCGTCGGCCCGCGGCCTTCTGCGGACCAGGGCCAGGGAGATCGTCCCCGCCGCGATCAGCAGCGCGGCGGCGGCGACGGCTCCGAGCACGGACGCTCCGGTGGCCGGCAGCCTGCCCTTGTCCGGGGCGGACGGCCGCGGGGCCGGTTCGCTCGGGCTGGACGACGGGCTCGGCTCGTCACTGGGGCTCGGCGACGGACTGGGGCTCGGGCTGGGCGACGGTGACGGGCTGGGGCTGGACGACGGCTGACCCTTGAAGGTGTTGACCACCTTGCAGGTCACGTGGTCGCCCCGGGGGACGTCCACCACGTCGACGTCGGCCAGCTCCTCCTTCGAGCCCTCGGCGCGGCAGCTCCACGCGCCCGCCGTGTACCCGTCGGGCCCGGCGCCCTCGTTCAGCTCGTAGGTCCCGGGGGCGACCTCGGTCCCGGTCACCGCCGGGTCGCCGCTGGGCCCGCTGATGGACCCCTCCGGGCCGGTCGCCGTCAGCGTCCAGTCCCCGGGGACGGCCGTGCCGCCGCCGGTGTTGTCCACCTTCTTGACCAGCGTCAGCAGGGTGTCCTCGGGAACGGGCTGGTTGTAGACGGTGCAGTGCACGGAACCGCTGGCGGGGACGGTCACCGCGAAGGCGGGGTCCTCACCGTCGCGGCCCTCGACGTCGACGGAGTCCCCGTATCCCCCGCCGTCGCGCACCTGGCACACGGCGGTCTCGCCGTCCTGGGGCACCAGCCGGTAGCCGTCCTGCTGCCGCTCGGTCACCTGGACGACGGCGGACTCGGTGCCCTGCGGGTAGGTGAGGGCGAAGTTCACCGTTCCGGTGCCGTCGTCGGCGGTGGTCGCCTCGGCGGGGTCGACGGTGACGCCGTCCGTCCCGGTCTCGGCGGTGAAGGTCCAGCCCGGCCCGGCCGGGACCGCGCCGGTGGTGTCGTCGCCCTCGTTCTCCTCCGGGACGATCATCTTGGTCACCGACAGGCTGCCCGAGCACATCTGGTCGACCATCTCGCGGATGGCCTCGCCGACGGCGGCGAAGTCGTCGGTGTGGAGGTAGTCGGCGTCCAGCATGTTCGACCCGTCGAACTTCACCGGGCCGGTGACCGCGCGCAGGTTCAGCTCGGTCTGGGTGTCGATGCCGTCGCCGACACCGGCGGCGACCAGGCGGGATCCCTTGTCCTTGAGCAGGTTGGCGGAGAAGACCGCCTCCTCCATCTCACGGAAGCGGGTGAAGTACCCCGGCCCCTGCGGGGGCTCCCGGTGGAAGGTGGGGTTGCCGTCGGTGATCATCAGGACGAGGTCGTAGTGGTCGGCGGCGGTGGCCACCGTTTCGAGGGCGACGTCCCAGTTGGTGCCGCCGTCGGCGCCCCAGCCCTGGTACAGCTCCTTGAACTCGGCGGCCTGGTCGGTGGTGGCGACGGGCACCAGGTCCGGGTGGTTCTCCCCCTGGGTCGCCGGGGAGGAGCTGGAGAAGGAGAAGACGGCCATCCGCGACGGGGTCCCCACCAGGGAGTCCGTGATGGTGTCGGCCGCCTGCTTCAGCTCGTCGATCTCCTCGGCCACGGAGCCGGAGGTGTCCAGCAGCAGGCCGACATCCAAGCCGCACCGCTGCGGGAGCAGGGCGTTATCGAGGGAGAGCTGCCAGTGTCCCCCGGAGGCGTTCCGGTCGGTGTCACCTCCCCCGGCCATGAACTCCGCGCCGGAGGTGTAGGTCTGCCCTCCGGTGAGGGCGGGCGTCCGGAAGGCGTAGGGGTCGGCCTGCGAGTCGGCGCCGGTGCCCTGGCCGGTGCGCAGCGCGGGGTTGGAGAACCAGCCGCCCGGGGCGGAGACCTCCTTGACCCAGTACCGCTGTCCGGTGGCGCCGGTAACGGTGAAGGTGCAGGTGCCGCCGGTGGACGTGCACTGGGCGACCGCCGGTGCGTCACCGTCCTGGTCCTCGAACAGTCCCAGGACCACCCCGTCCACCGTGCCGGGGGAGTCGCCCTCCCGGATACCGCCGACGTTCACGACGACCGTGGCGTCGGCAGGCTGGGCCGACGCGGGACCGGACGCCACCGCGACCAGCGCGAAGACCGCTGTCATGGCGACGGCCGTCGACAGCGGCCCCCGCCCGGTGCCGGGTCGTCGCGACCCTCTCGGGAACACGGACATAGCTCACCCTCCGCAGTTAATTACTACTTAGAGTAATCACACGGAGAGTGTGCACCGGGGTTGATCCGCCCCGCGTGTCACCTGTGTCCGGTATCCCGGCGGCTCACCCCAAGGGCACCAGGAACAGCCGATCGTCCTCTTCGGCCGGATCGCCCCGGCCGTCGCGGTTGCTGGTGGACAGCCACAGGGAATCGCCCTCGGAGGTGACCAGCACCGTGCGCAGCCGCCCGTGGTCGCCGGTGAAGTGCGCCGTCGGCTCCCCGACGCCGCCGTCCCCGGTGAGCGGGACCTCCCACAGCCGGGCGCCGCGCAGGGAGGCCACCCACAGGGAGCCGTCCGCCACCGCGGCCCCGCTGGGCGAGGCCTCCGCGGTGGTCCAGGTGACCAGCGGGTCGGTGTACCCGTCCCCGCCGCCCTCGCCCTCCACCTCGGGCCAGCCGTAGTTGCCGCCCGGCTCGATGAGGTTGACCTCGTCCCACTCGTTCTGCCCGAACTCCGTGGCGTACAGCCGCCCGTCCTCGTCCCAGGCCAGGCCCTGGACGTTGCGGTGCCCGTAGCTGTAGGTGCGGTTGTCGAAGGGGTTGCCCTCGGCGGCCTCGCCCTCCGCGGTGATCCGCAGGATCTTGCCGCCCAGCGAGTCCCGGTCCTGGGACAGCGCCGGGTCCCCGGCGTCGCCGGTGCCGACGTACAGGAACCCGTCGGGGCCGAACGCGATCCGGCCGCCGTTGTGGTTGCCCGCCGCGGGGATGCCGTCGAGCAGGGTCTCCTGCCCGGTCAGGCCCTCCTGCGGGTCGTACTCCAGGCGCGCGATCCGGTTGTCGGACGCGGAGGTGAAGTAGACGTACACGTAGGGCTCGTTGGGGAAGGCGGGGTCGACGGCCAGCCCCAGCAGGCCGCCCTCGCCGCCGGGGGACACCCCGTCCACGGTGCCCACCGACTCGGTGGTGCCGTCCGCGGCCACCCGGACCACCTCGGCGGTGTCCCGCTCGGCGACCAGCACCGAGCCGTCCGGCAGCACGGCGATCCCCCAGGGGACCTCCAGGCCGGTGGCGTGGACGCGGGGCTCCCCCACGACCGCCTCGGCCGTGTCCGAGGTGCCCTCGGCCCGGGGGCTCGCGCCGCCCGCCGCGCCGTCGGCCCCGCAGGCGGCCGCCAGGGCCGCCACCGCCGCGGCGGCCGTCAGGGGCACTGTCGCCGTTCCCGTGCGCGCTGTGGATCTCATGCCCGC
>NZ_JBJJBV010000441.1:0-3493 GCF_045446735.1 Nocardiopsis protaetiae | reverse complement strand
CGTTCCTACCCCGTGATCCCGTACCAGCGGCGGGCGGTGCCCCCCTCCACCCGGGCGCGCTCGGCGGCCGAGGCCCCGGTGGCGGCGACGGCCGCGCGCAGCGACCGCCAGGCGGTGGCGTGGTCGGCGGCGAGCCGGACGACCGGCCAGTTCCCGGCCAGCATCGCCCGCTCCGGGCCGAAGGCCTCCAGGGCCCGCCCGACGTAGGGGACCAGGTGCTCGTGCACCCACTCCCATCCGGTCAGCACGTCTCCCCCGACCGAGACCTTGACCGCGACCGAGGGCCGCGCGGACAGCCGGGCGATCCACTCCCCCCACGTTCCGGGGTCGGGGCGGCCCAGCGGCGGCGTGGCCAGGTGGTCCACGACGATCCGCAAGTCCGGGTGGGCGGCGGCCACCTCCTCCACCAGCCGGACGTGGGACTCACGAGTCACCACGATCTCCCACACCAGCCCGGCCGCCCGCGCGACCGCCATCGCCCGCAGCAGAGCGCCGTCGGCCCGGACGTCCGGCGGCACGGCCGCCCGGAAGCCCCGGACCAGCGGGGTCAGCGCGCGCACCCGCGCCAGCTCCCGCCCCGCGGCGTCGGCGTCGTCCAGGGGCAGCCAGGCCACGACCGCGCCGACCGGCGCGAACCCCGCCGCGTACGCGGCGAGCCGGTCGTTCTCCCCGGGACCGGCCGCGCACTGGACCAGGACCGTGCGCCCGATGCCGCTCCCGACCAGCTCACGCTCCAGGTCGGCGGGGGTGAACTCACGGTCGAGCACGGCCGTCCGCGGGTCGGCCGGGCGCACGCCCGCGGGCCAGAAGTGGTGGTGGGCGTCGACCGCCCCAGGCGGCGTGGAAGAGGTCTGCACGGGGGTACTCCTCGCTCTGGACATCCGGACCCCCAAATTGTAGACAATAGATCGCTAGTAGATAGTCGACCTTTTGGGTGCAAAGGTTGGCCTTGACGCCAAGCCAGAAATATGCAAAGAGCCGTCGGCGGACCCCTGTGGGGCCCTCCGGCGGCTCTTCACCGCCCGGCCGGTCAGTCGAGCGAGATGACCAGCGGCTCCTCGAACGAGAGCATGTCCTCGACCTCGAGGGACGCCGGCTCGGTGCCCTCTGGGACGTCGAAGACCACGTCGCCGGAGGCCTCGTTGCCGGGATTGATCTGTTCGAGGAAGAGCGAGTCCTCGCTCATCATCGACCCCGCCGAGTGGGAGTTGCCCTCGCCGTCGATGAGGGTCACCCCGGACTCGTCGAAGGTCGTCGCCTCGGTCCCGGTGTTGGACACCGTCATGTCGACGATCACGAACTCGCCCTGGGCCTCCTCCTGCATGAACTCCTCGTCACCGTAGGTGGCCGCGGTCTCGGTGCCGTTGACCGTGACCTCCCACTGGCCGATGGTCCCCGGCTCCCCGACCCCGACCGAGTCCGCGGAGTCCTCGTCGCCTCCCGCGTCATCTCCGCTGTCCTCACCGGAGTCCCCGCCCCCGCTCTCCGTGCCGACCTCGTCGCCGACCGTCTCCGTGGGCGACCCGCCGCAGGCCGCCGTCGCGAGGACCAGGACGCACGCCGCGCCCCCCCATGAACACCCTCCGGAACGCCGTGTCATGCGGTTCGCGAGCACACATGGCCTACCCACCCTTTCGTGGTCGTGGAAACGCCGGTCGCCTCAGTCGACCCGGATCGTGACCGGGTCCTCGAATGAGAAGGTGTCCTGGACCTCGACGGCCGTGATCTCGGTTCCCTCGGGCACGTCGAAAACAGCGGTCCCGGACGTCTGGTTCCCGGGGTTGATCTGCTCCAGGAACAGGGAGTCGTCGCTCACCGACGCCGACGACGAATGCGTGTTCCCGTCGGCGTCGATGAGGGACAGCGCACCGCTGTCGAAGGTCGTCGATTCGGTACCGATGTTCTCGACGGTCAGCGCCACGACCTTGAACTCGCCTTGGGGGCTCGTTTCGTCATAGTTCGTCTCTGTTTCAACAGATTCGACCGTGACCCGCCACTGCCCCAGATCGACGGGCTCCCCCAGACCGACAGAGGCCTCCTGGGCGGTCCCGGACTCGCCGGAGCCGTCCTCCGAGGTGCCCGTGAACGCGGAGAAGAACGCCCCCGTACACGCGACCGCCAAGACGATGACCAGCAGGGCCGCAATCCCACAGCCGAGCAGCACCCAGGGCCATTTCTTCTTCCGCGGAGGAGGCTGCCCCTGCTGCCAGGGCTGCTGCGGTCCGCCCGGTGGTTGCTGGTACATGATGCGCTCCTTCGAAAAAGGAGGGATCGATCGGCCATCGATTCCTCGGCCCTTAATACAAGGATCACCCGCCCGCAGCCGAAAAAATGGGTCGATCACTCAAAAAATCACCGAAGAACATTCCAGAGCCGAGAAAATTCCTGTGAATATCTCATCCACAGGAGCAACCGGAACACATCCGGGCTTCCCAAGCCACGAAAAATCGATCCTGTTCTCCCGAGAATGCCCGGATCGGCTCCGGCGCAGCCGGAGCGGTTCTGCACGCGAAAAAGCTCAACGGCCTTCGTGTGCCCTGAGGCGGCCGCCTGTCAATCCAGGAGGATTTCCAGCGGCGCACCGGACCCGTAAACCTCCAGGGAGGTGGGCTCCGATCCCTCCGGAAGATCGAAAGCGACCGTGCCCGTCACCCGGTTCCCGGGGTTGACCTGTTCGTAGGACAGGGATTCGTCGACGAGCGAGGAAGTGGCCTCGTGCCTGTCTCCGTCCGTGTCGACCAGGGCCAGATCGTCCTCGGAGAAGCGATCGCCCTCCTGGCCGACGTTCTCGACGGTCAAGCCGACGAGATGGAACTCGCCCTGGGCCTCCTCCAGGGAGAATCCGTCGCCGTACGTGGGAGAGGTCTCCACCGAATCGACGGTGATCCGCCAGTTGCCGATGGTGCCGGGCTCACCGATCCCCACGGCCTGGCTCTCACCTTCGGCGCTGGTGCCACCGTCGCCGTCATCCGGGGCATCGGGGTCCTCCGAGACGCCCTCGGAGGTCCCGGGCCCGCCGGAGCCCGCCCCTGAAGGGCTCAGGACGCTGCCGAAGAACGAGGCCGTGCACGCGACCATCAGGATGAGAACCAGCAGAGCGGCGATCCCGCAGCCCAGAAGCACCCAGGGCCAGTTCCTCTGGGGCTGCGGGGGTTGCCCCCAGGGCTGCTGTGGCCCGCTCGGCGGCCGCTCGTACATGGACGCGCTCCTCACGAAAAGGCGGGGAACCGGTGCTCCGCTGACCACTCGGCCCTTGTTCAAGGATCGCCCATGAGAAACGGAAAAACCGGGGAACCCGTTCAAAGATTCACTGAAGAAAGCCCAGAGACCAGAAAATTCCTATGAATACTGATCTTTGATTATGCGGTTGACGGAAACGGTGAGGGTTCCAAGCCGACCGACTCGATGAACCCCCGCAGCAGATCGGTGCGCTTGCGCACCAGACGCAGATGCGCGTTGATCACCCGCTCCAAATCCTCCAGACTCCGGAACA
>NZ_JBJJBV010000440.1:0-4331 GCF_045446735.1 Nocardiopsis protaetiae | reverse complement strand
ATCCGCAGCGCGGCCGCCGCCGTCACCCCGCTGGACCTCGTCCGCCATGTGAGATCGGCCACGGTGTGGGGCGAGGCGACCTCCTCCCAGGAGTGGGCCGACGCCCCACTGGACGCCGAGGGCGACGCCGACCGCCACACCCGCCCGCTCGACCCCGACGCCGAGGCGCTGCTCGGCCTGCCGGCCACCGCCGCCGTGGTCCTGGGCCGCGGCGGGCCTGTTCTCACCGACACCAATCCGGGTATTCTCACCCTGTCCACGGCAACACTGGCCACAGTGGACGACTCCCGGACCAGTGGTGACGAAGGCGACGGCGCACCCGGCGAAGACACGACGGAGCGTGACCGGCCAGAACCGGTCAGACCCCGCATCCTCCCACCCGCGGCCGTCCTCGACACACCCGGCGGGACCGCCCCGGCACCCGCGGGGAACGACGGCGCACCGGGCCGTGTGCCGCCCAACCTCGGACCACCGCCGGAGCGGCTGGACTGGCGGGTCCGATAGCCGGTGGACAATAGGCTTGGCCCGACACATCGCCCGCCGCCGCAACACATCGGCGCAGGTGATCAAGCGATCGTGGAGAGTACGTAAAGGGATCCCGGGCCTGAAGGCTTGGGCTGTCAGCCTGCACGGCTGAGGGCCGCCGTTACCAGACCCAGCCATCACCTACAGGGAGGTGACCTTGATGGCTACGTTCCGCACAGGACAGCAGACCCACCAGGCCGTGCTTCCTCAGCGGCCTGCTCTGGAATCCGCGCCAGTAGACACTCCCCGGATCGGGAACGAAACGGGGCGCGGACGCCACACTGATGGTGTGGCATCCGGTGCGGAACATGGTCGAGGGGAGACCACCGGCACCTCACCTGGTGCCGGTGGCGTCACCCCCGAGTCCCTCGGGGCCGGGGAGCAGGGCCGTGAGGCCCACGGCAACACCGCCAGAGCCACCCATCCGTACGTGTTCGTCCTCGACAAGCACGGCACACCCCTGCAACCCTGCCCACCGGCCAGAGCCCGCAAGCTCCTGGCCAACGGCCGGGCGGTGGTGGCCCGCCACACCCCGTTCACCATCCGGCTCAAGGACCGCACCGCCGCCGACTCCGAGATCGACGGAGTCGAACTGGGAGTCGACCCGGGCAGCAGGCACACCGGCATCGCGGTGTTCACCTCCCACGGGGGTGAGCGGCGGGGCCGGTACGCCCTCCAGCTCGACCACCGCGGCGCGCAGATCACGAAGAAGATGGGGCAGCGGTCCGGGTACCGGCGGCGCCGCCGTACCGCGAACCTGCGCCACCGCGCCCCGCGCTTTTCCAACCGCACCCGGCCCCCAGGCTGGCTCGCCCCGTCCCTGCGCCACCGGGTGGAGACCACCGTCTCGTGGGTGGACCGGTTCTCCCGGTGGGTGCCCGTGCGGGCGGTGCACGTGGAGCGGGTCGCGTTCGACACCCATGCCCTGTCCGCAGGGAAACCCCTGGAAGGGGTCGAGTACCGGCAGGGCACCCTGCACGGCTACGAGGTCCGCGAATACCTGTTGGCCAAGTTCGACCGCACCTGCGCCTACTGCGGCGCCACCGGGGTGCCGTTGAACATCGACCACGTCCGCCCCCGCTCGCGGGGCGGCTCGGACCGGGTCGCCAACTTGGTCCTGGCGTGTGTGCCGTGCAACCAGACCAAGGCCGACCGGCCGGTGGAGGAGTTCGCCACCGACCCGAAGACCCTGGCCGGGATCCTGGCCCGGGCCAAGGCGCCGCTGAAGGACGCCGCCGCCGTCAACACCACCCGGTGGGCGCTGTGGCGGGCCCTGGAGGCCCGCCTGCCCACACATGTGGGCTCGGGTGGGCGCACCAAGTGGAACCGGACGCGCTCCGGTCTGCCGAAGTCCCACACCCTGGACGCGCTGTGTGTCGGCAAGACCGACACCGTCACCGAGACGGTGTCCCGGGTGTTGGGCGTCGGGTGTGCGGGGCGCGGCTCCTACGCCCGTACCCGGCCGGACAGGCACGGGTTCCCCCGGTTGCGTCTGCCGCGTACCAAGCGGTTCTTCTCCTTCGCCACCGGTGACCTGGTCCGCGCCGCCGTTCCTGCGGGGAAAAAGGCCGGGACGCACACCGGTCGGGTCGCGGTACGGGCCTCGGGAAGCTTCAACATCACCACCACGCAGGGCACCGTCCAGGGGATCGGACACCGGTACGTTCGGCTGCTCCAGCGAGCCGACGGCTATGCCTACACCATCAGGAAGGAGCAGGGCGTTTCCTCCCGGTCCTGAAGGACCGGGTTTCCACGCCCGACGAATCGATGAGCGAGCTTCCCTTGCGCGCCCAACTGGCATCGGTACTGGGGAGGAGTGCGGCCGGCCTGTCCCGTGCCACGGGCCGCGGCGACGGCTCCGTGATCGGCGGCAAGATCGCGCTCAAGGTCGAGCCCGACCTGCTCGCCAAGCTCGCCAAGGGCCGCAGGCTCGCCCTGGTCAGTGCCACCAACGGCAAGACCACCACCACCCGGCTCATCTCCCACGCGCTGCGCGAACTGGGCGATGTCGCCACCAACGAGCACGGCGCCAACATGCCGACCGGCCACATCACCGCGCTGTCCAACAACCGGAGCGCCGTCAACGGCGTCCTGGAGGTGGACGAGAAGTACCTGCCGCAGGTCCTGGTCGCCACCCAGCCCGCGTTCGTGGTCCTGATGAACCTCAGCCGCGACCAGATGGACCGCGCCTCGGAGATCAACCTCCTCGCCAAGCGCTGGCGCACCGCCCTGGGCAAGAGCAACACCCACGTCATCGCCAACGCCGACGACCCGCTCGTCGCCTGGGCGGGCATGGGCGCCCCGACCGCCACCTGGGTGTCCGCCGGCCAGCGCTGGAAGGAGGACTCCTGGTGCTGCCCCGAGTGCGGCGGCCACCTGCGGCGCGAGCAGGACCCGTACTGGGCCTGCCCCGAGTGCGGCCTCACCCGCCCGCAGACCACCTGGGGCGCGGACAACGGCTCCGACGTGCTCCTCACCCCGGAGGGCCAGCGCATCAAGCTGCGGCTCAACCTGCCCGGCGACGCCAACCGCTCCAACGCCGCGATCGCCGCCGCCACCGCGGCCGGGTACGGCCTGCACCCCGAGCGCACCGTGGAGCGCCTGCGCGAGATCACCTCCGTGGCGGGCCGCTACACCTCCGTGGTCACCATGGGCGTGGAGGTCCGCCTGCTGCTGGCCAAGAACCCGGCGGGCTGGCTGGAGTCCTTCGCCGTCCTGGACCCGCCCAACATCCCGGTGATCCTGTCCGTCAACGCGCAGATCCCCGACGGCAAGGACACGTCCTGGCTGTGGGACGTCGACTACACCGTCCTGCGCGACCGCCGTGTCTTCGTCATGGGCGAGCGCCGCACCGACCTGGCCCTGCGCCTGGAGACCGACGGCGTGCGGTTCGAGGTCGCCGACCGGGTCGACGAGGTGCTGGCCAAGCTGAAGGCCGAGCAGCCGGGCCTGACCAAGGTCGACCTCATCGCCAACTACACGGCGTTCCAGCAGATCCGCACGGCCTACGGCCGCGTCCAGTAGGAGACACCCATGACGAACACCAGCGCCCTGCGGATCGTGTGGATCTACCCCGACCTGCTGAGCACCTACGGCGACCGCGGCAACGTCCTCATCCTCCAGCGGCGGGCCGAGCTGCGCGGTATCCCCACCGAGATCGTGCACGTCCACTCCAGCGACGCGGTGCCCGAGCAGGGCGATATCTACCTGCTCGGCGGCGGCGAGGACCGCCCGCAGATCCTGGCGGCCGAGCGCCTGCGCGCCGACGGCGGCCTGATCCGCGCCGCCGCCCGCGGCGCCTGCGTCTTCGCGGTCTGCGCCGGCTACCAGATCATCGGCGAGAGCTACGGCGACGACGAGGCCAACCCGCTGCCGGGCCTGGGCATCCTCGACATCCGCAGCGGCCGCGGCCAGACCCGCGCCGTCGGCGAGATCGTCGCGGACGTGGACCCGTCCCTGGGGGTGGGCCGCATCACCGGTTTCGAGAACCACCAGGGCCGCACCGAGATCGGCCCGTCGGCCCGGCCGCTGTCCACCACGGTCCGCGGTATCGGCAACGACGACCGCACCGAGGGCGCCTACCAGGGCCAGGTGCTGGGCACCTACCTGCACGGCCCGGCGCTGCCGCGCAACCCGCAGCTGGCCGACCTGCTGCTGCGCTGGCGTGTGGGGCAGCTGGCCCCGCTGGCCCCGGCCTGGGGCGAGCGCCTGCACGAGGAGCGTCTGGCCGCCGCCCTGTCCTGACGGACACCTCCACGGCCCCGACGGCCCGGCGGGCACCCCCGCCGGGCCGTCGCCGTATCCGG